>JBGSKB010000136.1:0-3969 GCA_041741395.1 Melioribacteraceae bacterium | reverse complement strand
CATAAGCTGTTATTGTATTTTTTACAGAAATTATAGGCAGATCAACAAAATCCAATTCCGAAATTTTCTTTCTATTTGCAACGATTGCTGAAGCACCTTTTTTTATTGCTTCATTTATATAATTATGTCCATCAAAATTTTTACCTTTTACTGCGACAAATAAAGAATTCTTTTTTATGGTTCTTGTATCTGTAGAAACGGAAGTAACTGATTTATACAAATCCGGATTATAAATTACTGCCGTTGGAATGCTAAATATGTCTTCTAAAGTTATTTTCATTTTATAAATATTTTTCTGCAATTTCTTTATCTGAGAAATAATTTCTTTCACCTTTAATTTCTTGATAATTTTCGTGTCCCTTCCCGGCAATTAAAATTACTGCATCTTCTTCGCTTTCTGAAATAGCTGATTTAATTGCACTTTCTCTATCTTCAATTACTTTGAAATTTTTTGAATTTAGATTTGAGGTAATATCTTTAATAATATCATAAGGATCTTCACTTCTCGGATTATCAGAAGTTACATAAACAAATTTGCTATTTTCAACTGCAATCTTTCCCATAATTGGTCGTTTTGTTTTATCTCTATCACCGCCGCAGCCAAACACTGTATAAATAAGTCTATCACTTTTAACAATATGTTTTATTGCTTCTAATGCCTGCTGTAAACTATCTGCTGTATGAGAATAATCAACAATAACTTTTTTCTTGCCGGAAGAAATAACTTCAAATCTTCCAGGAATTTGTTTTGTTGAGTAAATACCCTCAATAGATTTTGCAATTGAAATATCAGAATATACTGCAGCCCCAATTGCGGCAACTGCATTGTAGGCATTAAATTTTCCGATTAATTTTGTTTCAACACTGTAATTTTTATTTAAGAAATTTAAATCAAACCTTGTTCCGTCAAGATTATATTCAAGATTATTGATTTTAAAATCAGAATTTGAAATTATTGAGTAAGAAATCTTTACCGCATTTGAATCAGATATTAATTCAGAACTATTCTCATCATCTTTATTATAAATAATTGTAGCATTATTTTTCAAAAATGAAAAAAATTTCTTTTTAGCATTTAAATAGTTTTCGAAAGTTTTATGATAATCTAAATGATCTGAAGTAATATTTGTGAATACACCAATGTTAAAATCAAGATTAGCAATTCTTTCCATTTCAACTGCGTGCGAAGAAACTTCCATAATGCAATTTGTGCAGTCCGCTGCTACCATTTTGTTCATCAATTCATTTATTACATGAGATTCCGGTGTTGTTAGTTTAGTTGGAATTTCAATTTCTCCAATCATATTTTTATTTGTGCCAATCAATCCAGATTTCATTCCTGCACTATCAAAAATATTTTTTAGAAAATACGATGTGGTTGTCTTTCCTTTTGTACCGGTAATTCCTACAAGATTTAATTTTGATGATGAATTTTCAAAATATTCACAAGAGATTTGAGCAAGTGCAAGTCGTGCATTTTTTACCAAGATTTTTGAAATATTATTGCTGATTAATAATCTATCAAAATTTGAGTTCTCTTCTTCCATAACAATTGCAGAAACTCCATTGCTTACAGCTTGTTGAATATATTTATGTCCGTCAGTTTTCAATCCTTTTAAAGCAAAAAATATTGAACCTTTTCTAGTATCTCTTGAATCAATTGTAATTTTATTTATCTCAATAATTTCCGGATTGCCAACAACTTGAATAACTGAAACATTATTTAGTATTCTGCTTAATAGCATTTAGTTTTTTTCCGATACTGAAGTTGAACAAACTAATTGGCATTCCGTTCTTATAGATATTGGACTTCCCGGTTTTACACTTTGCTTAATAATTTTTCCATATCCTTCAATAGTGTATTTAATATTCAACTCACTTAAAATTGCAACAGCTTCTCTTATAGTTTTGTTGGTTAAATTCGGCATTATTGATTTTTTAATTTGTACTTTAGATTTCTCTTTTGTATGCTCATTTGAAACATTTGCAAATGATGTTTCCTCGTCTCGTTTATCAACAATATTAACTTCTGTCATCAAATCTTGAATAAGTTCGTTTCGTTCAATTTTATTTTTATTTCTCTTTATTGAAAAATCTGTTTCAAGAATTTTTGAAGTAATATTTTTAAATATTGGAGCCGCTGCTTGTCCACCGTACCTTCCGACTTGCGGTGCATCAAGTAAAATGTAGCAAATAATTTTCGGATCATCCACCGGGAAAAACCCAATAAACGAAGAATTATATTCCCAACTTGAATATTTCCCATTTACTAATTTCTGTGCGGTTCCGGTTTTACCTCCGACAAAAACATTATCTTGTCTTGCATTTGAGCCGGTTCCAGTTTCAACCACACCCAGCATAATATCTTTCATTCTATTAGAAGTTTCTTCGCTTATTACTCTTCTTATTTTATTTGTTTCAAATTCTTCTTCAACTTCTCCATTTGGTGTTAATATTTTTTTCAGAATAAATGGTTGAAGTAAATTACCTCCGTTTACAATTGCGGAATATGCCATAACCATTTGAATTGGAGTTACAGAAATTTCGTATCCATGCGACATAAACGCTTTGCTTATTCTTGAAAACTGATTTGGTTTTTTAAGACTTCCTCTTGTTTCTCCAAGTAAATCAATTGATGTAAAATTGCCAAAACCAAAATCACGCAACCCTTTGTAAAAATCATTATTATCGATTTTTTCACTTAGCTTAACCATTCCAATATTGCTTGATTGCTCAAGAACGCCTCTAACAGTTAAAGTTGAAAACCCATGTGTATCACTAATTAACGCACCTTTTATTTTAAATTTTCCGTTTTCTGTGTTTACAACACTGCTTTCTTCAACTAAATTTTTATCCAATAGCAAAGCCATAACAATTGATTTCATTGTTGAACCCGGTTCATAAGTATCAGTCAACGCACGGTTTCTTCTTGAAAAATCATCAAATTTATTATATTCATTTGGATCATAATCCGGAACATTTGCTAATGCTAAAATCTCGCCGGTTTGCGGATTTGCAATTATCCCAATTCCAGATTTCGCTTTGTAAAGATTTACTCCATCCAACAATTCTGTTACTAAAATTTTTTGATAAACTTTATCAATTGTAAGCTGAAAAGCATAACCCGGTACTGGTGAAACCGATTCATCATAATTTATAGAAACAGTTTTTCCAATTGCATCATTCTCAATGTGTAGTTCGCCATCAACTCCTCTTAACTGCTCATTATACATTTTTTCAAGTCCTGCTAAACCTTCGGATTGTTTATCAACATAGCCTAAAATATGCGATGTAATATTTTTATATGGATAAACTCTTGTATAATCTTCAACTTTGAAAAATCCATCAACAACAAAATTATTTAACAGCAGAGATTTGTCTTTAGGGATTTTTTTCTCAAGACAAATATTCCCCTTACTGCTATTAATCATTCTAATATATTTTTTTGCATCTGTTTTAAATATTTTTGCAAGTTCTTTAGACACTTTCTCTTTATTTTTAGGTCTTAGTTTCAGCATTCTAGCATCTGCAAATAACGAAACGTCATCCTTTGTATAAGCTAAAATTTCTTTATTTCTATCATAAAGAATTCCACGTTCAGCTTTTACTACATGAACCTTATTTTGCTGTTTATCTGCTTTAGCTTTATATGTTGTATGATCTCCAATTTGCACAGAGAATAATTTTACAACCAATCCCACAAAAGCTACAAGTACAAAAAATGATATAATCAATGCCCGTTTGTTATTCATACTTTTTGCTAATAAATTTTTTGATATTTTCTATTTGGTACTTGTTCACTGAAATTTTGCTTAGATTATCAATTCTTACAAGTGCAAATTTGTCTTTTGCTTTTTGCACTACTTCATCTTCAGAAGTTAGTCTTTGCAGTTCAACTTTTTTAATTTCCAACTTGTTTTCTTTTTCTCGTAACTCTTCAAACTTAAAATTCTTTAGCGCATTTAAGTT
>JBGSKB010000135.1:0-5232 GCA_041741395.1 Melioribacteraceae bacterium | reverse complement strand
TTTACTAACGCCTTTTGGAGTCCCAGTGTATATTAAATCACCCGGTTCCAAAGTCATTCTTTCAGAAATATATTTTACAACTTCAGCCGGTGAAAAAATCATTTTATCAACAGTTGAATTTTGCTGAAGTTTTCCATTTTTGAGTAATTGAATTTCTTCATTTCCTGTTAAAGTATATTCTTCTTTAGAAATAAAATCCGAAATAACAGCGCAAGTATCAAAACTTTTTGCTATAGTCCACGGAGTTCCTTCTTTTCTAAATTCATTTTGAAGATCGCGCAAAGTCATATCCAATCCAACTCCATAACCAATTATTGCATTTTCTGCTTCTTCAAGATTTACATTCTTAATTTCTTTTCCAATCAGTAAAACCAATTCAACTTCGTGATGCAATTCATTTGAATAAGTCGGATGAATTATTGAATCTCCATCATAAATTAATGTTGATGGCGGCTTTAAAAATATTATTGGAAATTTTGGAATTTCGTTTCCTAATTCTTTTGCGTGATCAGCATAATTTCTGCCAACACAAACAATTTTTCCAACTGTAAATTCTTTTTCGGTATTTCTAAGTTTTACTGTTTTCATAAATTTTCCGTGAAAGTAAGATTCATTTTTTATGATATGGATTCTTTAAATTAATTTTAATTCTTAATAAAAATCGATTCCCGAAAAAAATATTTTGGAATGACATTTTTTATTCTTTTAGAAATCTCAATTTGCAAATCGTTTTAAATATTTCATTGATAATAAAGCAAGAACTGCGGAAAAAATTAATATTCCCGTTAAAATTAAAAAATATTCATGATGCGCAAAATCGCTGTAATATTTTCCTAATTGCCCAGAAAGGTAACTGCCTATTGAAGTTGCCAAATACCATCCGCCCATCATTAATCCTTGAATTTTAGGAGGTGCGACTTTTGAAACGTAAGACAATCCCATTGGTGAAATTAAAATTTCCGACATTGTAACAACAAGATAAGTAGAAATTAACCAAGTCGGCGACATATTATTTGAATCGCTGTTACCGCCTTCTAAAGATGCCCAAACCATTACCAGCATTGAAATTCCCATTATTAACATTCCAATAAAAATTTTTACGGGTGTGCTCGGTTCTTTTCCTTGCTTGTTAAGTTTTGCATAATATGTTAATAAAATTGGAGTTAAAACTAAAATAAAGAACGGATTGAAAAATTGAAAAGTTTCTGGTCTGAGAAACTCAAAAATTTTTGTAGATCGTTCAGCAAAAAGTGTAAGAGCAAATCCGTTTTGATAAAATGCCATCCAGAAAAAAATTACAATTGTAAAAAGCATTGTTAATGCAATTACACGTGATTTTGTTTCTGATGGTGAAATTTCCACATGAACAATTTTATTATTCGTTTTTTGAGATTGCTTTACATCGGCAGTAAGTAATTTATCTTTCCCTAAATAAAATGTAACTATTGAAATTAACATTCCTATTGCGGCTGCCCAAAACGACATTCTGTAATCATTAAATAAATATCCCAATAAAGTTGCGGCTAAAGGAGCAACTGTTGCTCCAACATTTACGCCCATATAAAAAATGTTAAACCCGGCATCTTTTAAATGAACCTTTTCTTTATATAAATTTCCGACTAAAACAGCCATGTTTACTTTAAATATTCCGGTTCCAAACGCGACCAAAAATAGTCCGAGGTAAAAAGAGAATAATTGATCAGCTGAAGAAAGCGCAAGCGAAACATATCCCAAAAACATAAAGCTTGATCCGGTAAAAACCGTATTAATTTGTCCTAAAACTTTATCACCTAAATATCCGCCGAGAAGCGGAATAAAATAAACTAATCCAAGAAATGCACCGTAGTGATCGCCCTTTACAGTATCGCTCCAACCGAATTCATTATCCATATACAAAACTAAAATTGCCATTAAAATGTAGAATCCAAATCTCTCCCACATTTCTGTTGTAAACATTACCATAATTCCTTTTGGGTGATCTTTTAGCATAATTTTCCTTTATGTTTTCATTTATGATTTTAAAATACTCTTATTAATTTGAAAATGAATTTTCGATTTTAAAATTATTAGTAAATTTCTTAAACATAATATCAAAATAAATTAAATGCTCAAATCTAAATACGCCAAAAAAAATTTTATTATATCAAATTTTTGGAGCTTAAATGAAGTTAAAAACATCTGTCTTACTTTTTTTAATTTTTTCATCAGCAATAATTTCTCAAACTTATGATGAAAGTAAATTAACATTAGAAAGAATTTTTCGTTCGGGAGAATTTAGTGCCGCAAGATTTGGAAAAATTGAATGGTTTGAAAATGACAATAGCTATACAATGCTTGAATGGAAAGGAAAAAATCAGCAGTTAGTTAAGTACGATGTTGAAATCGGAGATTCAACCGTTATTGTAAAAAGTGAAAAACTAATTCCGCAAAATTCTGCAGAACCATTACGGATTCAAGATTATTCATTTTCTGATAATTTAAAACTTCTTTTAATTTTTACAAATACAAAAAAAGTTTGGCGGACAAACACTCGAGGAGATTATTGGGTTTTAAACTTAGGAAATTGGGAACTTAAGAAATTAGGCGGTGATGCTGAACCCTCAACATTAATGTTTGCGTCTTTTTCTCTGGATAATAAATCTGTTGCTTATGTTAGAGAGAATAATCTTTTTGTTGAAAATTTAATGGATGGAAAAATTATTCAGCTTACAAATGATGGATCAGAAACAATTATTAATGGAACTTTTGATTGGGTTTACGAAGAAGAACTTGGATTGAAGAATGGTTTTAGATGGAGCCCGGATAGCAAGCAAATTGCTTATTGGCAGTTGGATGCTTCCGGTATTGGTGTTTTTAATTTGATAAATAATACTGATTCAATTTATTCTAAAATTATTCCGGTTCAATATCCAAAAGCCGGAACACAAAATTCAGCATGTAAAGTTGGAGTTGTTGATGTTTCAAATCAGAAAACAAAATGGATTGATATTCCCGGCGAACCAAGAAATAATTACATTGCAAGAATGGAATGGGCAGACTCTTCTTCTGAATTATTAATTCAGCAGCTTAATAGATTGCAAAATCATAATTACGTTTATATTGCAAATTCAAAAACTGGTGAAGCAAAAAATATTTATACAGAAATTGATGAAGCTGCTTGGGTAGAAGTCGTTGACGATATTAAATGGTTTAATAATGGAAAATATTTTTCGTGGATTAGCGATAAAAATGGTTGGAACCAAATTTATTTAATTTCGCGCGATGGAAACGAAATCAAAAATATCACAAATGAAAATTTTGATATAATTGAAATTTCCGGAATTGATCAAAAAAATAATTTGGTTTATTATATAGCTTCACCGGATGATCCTACTCAAAGATATCTTTACAAAAAATCAATATTTGGAAATGAGAAATCCGAATTAATTACTTCTATTGAAAACACAGGAACTAACACATACAACATTTCACCCAATTATAAATGGGCAGTCCATAATTTTTCAACAATTAATGATCCGGGAAAAATTGAGTTAATTAGTTTGCCCAATCACAAAATTGTAAGAACTTTAAAGAATAATGATGAAGTGAGAAAAAATTTAGAGAAATTGGATATAAGTCCCATTGAATTTTTTTCTGTTCAAATTGATAATACAATTACGTTAGATGGTTTTAAAATTCTTCCACCAAATTTTGACGAGAACAAAAAATATCCGGTTCTTTTTTATATTTATGGTGAGCCCGGCGGTCAAACGGTTTTAGATAAATGGGGATTGATGAATATGTGGCATCACTTGTTAGCTCAAAATGGATTTATAATTTTAAGTATTGATAACAGAGGAACGCCAGCTCCAAAAGGTAAAGATTTTAGAAAAAGTATTTATGGACAAATTGGAATTCTCTCGTCTTTTGATCAAGCAAAAGCTGCAAAAAAAATTATGGAATGGAAATTTATTGATAAAGATAAAATTGGTATTTGGGGTTGGAGCGGAGGCGGTTCAATGACTTTAAATATGCTTTTCAGATATCCGCAAATTTATAAGTTTGGAGTTTCTGTAGCACCTGTAACAGATTTAAAACTCTATGATACAATTTATGAAGAAAGATATATGGGTTTACCATCTACAAATCCAGATGGATATAAAAATGGTTCGCCTATTACTTTTGCAAATAAACTAGAAGGCAAGCTTCTTTTAATTCACGGAACCGGAGATGATAATGTTCATTTTCAAAATAGTGAAATGTTGGTAAATGAATTAATTAAGCATAACAAAAAATTTACATTTATGCCTTATCCAAACAGAACACATGGAATTTATGAAGGTGAAAATACAACAATGCATTTATTCGAAACAATAACTGATTTTATTTTGAATAATAAATAATTCGTATTGGTTTAATAAATTATATCTGCCATTAAATGATCAATGACAGCAGAAAAATTTTATAAATTAAGTTTTTTGAGTTTTCTTTTTTGCTGCCGGAAAAAGAATATTGTTAAGAATTAATCTATAACCCGGTGAATTTTTATAAAGACTTAATTCAGTTGGCGGATCATTAACTGCGTGACGGTAATCTTCGGGATCATGTCCGCCATAAAATGTAAAAGTTCCTCTTCCAAATTTACCGTGAATATATCTAACTTGATCAGTATTTGCTCTTTCACCTAAAATAGTTATGGAACTTTTTATATATTTTTTTCGAAACATTGTTGTCTGTCCCATAAATCCATTTATTACATTTACATGATTTTGTGTAAGCATAGTCGGAACAGGATCAAACTTTGCCGAGAAATCAAAAAGTGTAAAATAATCGTTTCTCTCATCACCAATCTCAACAATGTCAAAATCAATATCACTGTATTCATAAATCATCGGATTCATTTCTAATTTAAAATTTTCAAAGGCAAGAGTATTAGAAAAATCTAATTTATTTTGTGCGTTTGGATCCGGAGCATCGGCATCATACATTTTATCAACAATATCAACATTTTCGGCAGCAAGCGCAATATCGTAACTATCTGTTGCTGAGCACATAGCAAATAAAAATCCGCCTTGACCGATATAACTTTTTATTGTTTTTACAACATCTTTTTCCATTTGTGAAACTTTATTGTAACCTAATTTCTTTGCTTCATTTTCATAAATATGCTGATTTTCTTGATACCATCTTGCCCCGGCATAACTTGAATAAAATTTTCCAAATTGTCCGGTAAAATCTTCATGATGCAAATGA
>JBGSKB010000134.1:0-2853 GCA_041741395.1 Melioribacteraceae bacterium | reverse complement strand
CCTTTTTGAAGGCTCATTCGAATTTCGTGAACATAGTGCAGAAAGAATTGGAACTGCAATTTTTTTCGATTATGGAAATGTTTGGAATAATGTTTCTGAATTTAGATTTGATAATTTAGCTATTGCAACGGGATTTGGTTTTAGATATTATTCAGATTATGCACCCTTTAGATTAGATTTTGGATTAAAGATTTACGATCCCAACAGTTCTACAAAATTCTACAAAAGAAAATTATTTGATGTTCTTGAAATCCAAATTGGTATTGGTGAAGCCTTCTAATCATCAAATTTCCCAAACATCAACTTATTTTTGAATAAAATCAATATTTTAGGTAAATTTAAGGTTCATTTTTTAAAGGTATTTTAATGTTGAAAAGTATGACCGGATTTGGAGCTGATGTTTTTTCAAATGATAATTTTATTTTAGAAACAGAAATAAAAAGTTTAAACAGCCGTTTTTTAGATCTTTCAATAAAACTTCCAAAAGAAATTTATAAATACGAATTTGCAATTAGAGATTTAATAAAAAATAAGATTGGCAGAGGCAAAGTTTCATTAAATATGAATTTAACTTATAACAAATTGACAAGTGGAAATTCTCCTATAAATTCAAGTGCGCTTCAAAACACTTTGGATATTTTAACGCAAATTAACAATCTTACAAATACAAGTTCAAAAATTGAATTAAATCAAATTCTAATGCTCAAGGATTTATTTCTAAATGAAAACCAAGAATCAAATGGAATTGATTTTGAAATTATTGCAAATTCAATAAATTCTGCAATTATAAAATTCGTTGAAATGAAAAATTATGAAGGCTTAGAACTAAAAAAAGATTTAGATTTTAGAGTAAAAAATATCTTAGAAGAACTAATGAAAATTGAAAAAATTTCAAAAAATTCAACTAAAGAATATTTTGAAAAATTTAAAGAACGCGCAAAAAAATTAGTTGATGAATTTACAGATGATAAAGATAGATTCTTAATGGAATTGGCAATTTTATCTGAAAAACATGATATCACTGAAGAATGCATTAGGTTAAGAAGTCATATAAAATTATTTAGTGAAACTCTTGAAAATGAAGAAGATGCCGGAAGAAAATTAAATTTTATAAGTCAAGAAATGAATCGTGAAATTAATACAATAAATAGTAAATCAATTTCATCAGAAATTGCCCACGCTGGAATTGTAATAAAAGAAGAATTAGAAAAAATCCGTGAACAAATACAAAATATTGAGTAAAATTTGGCAGATAAAAAAGGGAAATTATTTGTATTTTCAGCTCCAAGCGGTTCGGGAAAAACAACAATTATAAAAAATGTTCTTAACAATTATAAAGAACTTTCGTTTTCAATTTCTGCAACAACAAGAGCAAAACGACCTAATGAAATTGATGGAATTGATTATTTTTTTCTTGATGTAGAATCTTTCAAAAAAAAAATTGAGAATGATGAATTTATAGAATGGGGAAAATTTTTCGGATATTATTACGGAACTCTAAAGAATTTCGTTTTTGAAAAAATAAATAACGGAATTTCAATGGTTCTTGAAGTTGATGTTAAAGGTGCAATTAATATAAAAAATGTTTATAATGATTCAGTTTTAATATTTATTTCACCACCAAGTATTGAAGAATTGAAAACACGACTTTATAATAGAAAAACCGAATCTGATTCTGACTTTGCAAAAAGAATTGAAAGAGCAGAAATGGAACTAAATTATAGAGAAAAATTCGATTATAATGTTTTCAATTACAACCTTGAAGATGCAAATAAAGAAGTAAATAAAATTATAGAAAAAGAATTAAGAAAATAAGGAGAACAAAATGAGCATAAAACCAGTTGATTTACGAATATTAAAAGCGAAAGCAAATAATCTGTATGAAGCTGTTATCGTTTCCGGACAAGAAGCAAGAAGAATAAACGAAGAAAACAAAACAGAATTTACCAATTTAATTAGTACATTTGCTCCGACAACAGATGATGATTTTGATGAAAGAGATAACCAAGAGCAAGAAAAAATTTCTTTGGAATTTGAAAAAAGAGATAAACCCCATGTTCTTGCAATAAAGAAAATGGTTAAAGACAAAATCGATTATCGATTCAAAAGTAAAGAAGAATAATTTTTAATATTTAGCTACGTAAAGGAAGTCAAACGACTTCCTTTTTTATTTTATGATTTATTTTCTTTAACTTTTATTCAGTATTTTTCCTCAAATAACATTTCGAATTTTAATGAATAAAAAAGAATTGATTTTAGAAACTTTAAAAGACCAAAGAGAAATATTTGGTGACGAACTTTTTGAGAATATTAAATTTGAAATAAAATTACCAAATCAAGAAGAACAAAAAGTGAAAGAAAAAACTGAATTTTATATGCCAACAAACTCCCTTTTCGAAAATTTTTCTGAATGCCAATCTCTACAAAGTTTATACGATTCCATTCATAAATGTCAGAAATGTTCACTCGGAAAAACCAGAACTAATTTTGTATTTGGTTCCGGAAATCTAAATGCTGGAGTAATGATTATTGGTGAAGCCCCGGGTGCTGATGAAGATAAACAAGGACTTCCTTTTGTTGGAAGAGCCGGAAAACTTCTAACTGATATTTTGAAAGCAATAAATTTTGAAAGAGAAGAAGTATATATCGCCAATATTTTAAAATGCCGACCGCCAAACAATAGAAATCCGCTTCCAGCAGAAATGATTGAATGTACTCCATATTTATATAAACAAATTGATTTGGTTAAACCTAAAGTAATTCTATTATTAGGATTAATTGCAGCAGGAAGTTTATTAAATTCGAAAGAAAGTTTAACAAAACTGCGCGGAAATGTTTTTGATATTAATGGAA
>JBGSKB010000133.1:0-3142 GCA_041741395.1 Melioribacteraceae bacterium | reverse complement strand
CTGGTCGTGCGTTACTTTTTCTTTATGAAAATGAAAAATTGGAAAAATACAAAACTGCAATTGATACATTGAGCAAACAAATTAAGAATCAGCCAAAAACATTAAGCGGTGGGTTTTGGCATAAAAAAATCTATCCTTATCAAATGTGGTTGGATGGACTTTTTATGGCTCAGCCATTTTATGCAAAATATACTCAATTATTTTCTGAAGATAATTTTGAAGATATCTTCAATCAATTTACAATGATTTACGAAAAAACTTTGGATGAAAAAACCGGACTTTTGCATCACGCATGGAATGAAAATAAAGAACAAAAATGGGCAGATAGAGAAACTGGAAAATCTCCACATTTTTGGGGAAGAGCAATGGGCTGGTATTTAATGGCAATTGTTGAAACTCTTGATTTTATTCCGGAAAATGATGTTAGAAGAAATTCGTTAATCAAAATTTTGCAAAATGTATCTGAAGCATTATTAATATTTAGAGATTGCAAAACCGGTTTGTGGTATCAAGTAATTGATATGCCCGAACGAGAAGGAAATTATTTAGAAGCTTCGTGTGCAACAATGTTCACTTATGTTTTTGCTAAAGGTGCAAATAAAGCATATTTAGATGAAAAGTATTTGGAAATCGCTAAAAAGAGTTTTAGCTCAATAGTAGAAAATCATGTAAAAATTGATGAGGATGGATTTGTTAATCTTTACAATACTTGTTCTGCTGCGGGTTTAGGCGGAAATCCTTATCGGGATGGTTCTTTTGCATATTACATAAGCGAGCCAACAAGAATTAATGATTTTAAAGGTTATGGTCCGCTCTTATATTCCGCAATTGAATTAGAGAAATCAATAATTATAAATAAATGATATTCAATTTTAAATTTGTTTTATTCGAGAAAAATAAATTATGACAAGCAAATCAATAAGATTAAGCGATATAGCCGAAAAGTTAAAAGTTTCAACTGTAACTGTTTCGAAAGCTTTGCGCGATCATCCGGATATTTCACCGCAGACTAAAAAATTAATTGCCACAACAGCCGCTGAAATGGGTTACACACCAAATTTTATGGCAAGAAATTTATCATCAAGAAAATCAAATACAATTGGAGTTGTAGTTCCCAAAATTGCTCACTTTTTCTTTGGATCAATAATTGAATCAATTTATGATATTGCATTTAAAAATAATTATGAAATTATTTTAACTGTTTCTCAAGAAGACGAAGAACGGGAAAAAAAACATATTCAAACATTGCTTTCTATGCGTGTTGACGGAATTATAATTTCTATTTCCCAAGAAACAAAAGATTATACAATATTTGAAACGGTAAGATCTCGCGGAGTGCCGATTGTTTTTATGGATAGAATTCCTCAATTCCCTAATATTGACACAGTGTTTGTTGATGATAGAGGCGGAGCATTTAAAGCTGTTGAGCATGCAATAAAATTAGGATATAAAAAAATTGCACATTTTGCCGGATATTCAGAAATAAATATTGGTAAACAAAGATATCTTGGGTTTGAAGATGCTATGAAAAAATATAATTTGCCCATAAATCCTAATTGGGTTTGTCATGGCGGATTTGGTGAAAAATATGGCTACGATGCTTTTATGCGTTTGTACAAAGAAAATAATTTACCCGATTTAATTTTTACGGTAACATATCCGGTTGCACTTGGAATTTATATGGCTGCAAGTGAAGTTAATTTGAAAATTCCGGATGACATTGATGTAATATGTTTTGGTGATGCTAAAATTCAAAAGTTTTTATCGCCGCCATTAAGTTGTGTAACTCAACCGACGGATTTAATTGCAGAAAAATCAATGGAAATTTTGTTTAACAGAATTAATTATAGTGAAGAAAAACCGACCCAAAATATAGAAATACCAACTGAATTGGTACTTAGAGGAACTTGCAGAAGTTTTAATAAACAATGAAATATTCAGTAAATAATATTTTTATGAAAAATTTAGTTCGAACAATTTTTGGAATAACGACATTTATAAGTTTCCAAAGTTGCACAAATCAATCAGTTTTAAATGATTATACTTGGCAAAATGTTGATGAAATTATTTCGCAAATTAATATTCCTACTTTTCCTAAAAATGAATTTAATGTTTTAGAATTTGGAGCAAAACCAGATACAAATATTAACAGTAAAAATGCTATTCAATCTGCAATTGATGAATGCAATAAAAATGGCGGCGGTAAAGTTATAATTCCAAAAGGAAAATACTTTTGTGGAGGATCAATATTCCTTAAAAGTAATGTAAATCTGCATTTAGAAAAAGATACCGAAATTTTTTTCAGCACAAATTCAAAAGATTATTTACCCGTTGTTTTATCAAGATGGGAAGGAGTTGAATGTTATAATTATTCAGCATTAATTTATGCAAAGGATCAAGATAATATTGCAATTACCGGAAAAGGAATTCTAAATGGTAAATCTTCAAAAAAAAATTGGTGGTGGTGGAAAGGAAAAAAAGAATATGGTTTTGAAAAAGGAATGCCTTCTCAACTTGATAGTTTGAACCGACCACTATTACTTAAAATGAATAATGAAAATGTATTGGTTGAAAAAAGAATTTTTGGCGAAGGAAAATACTTGAGACCAAATTTCTTTCAAACAATAAATTGTAAAAATATTTTAATTGAAAATGTAACTTTTACTGATTCTCCAATGTGGTTTTTAAATCCTGTACTTTCAGAAAATATTACAATTCGCGGAATTACTGTAATTGGCAAAGGACCTAATAATGATGGACTTGATCCCGAATCTTGTAAAAATGTTTTAATTGAAAATTGCTTCTTTGATAACGGAGATGATTGTATTGCAATAAAATCCGGGAGAAATAATGATGGAAGAAGAATTAATGTTCCCTCCGAAAATATTATAATTAGAAATTGTAAAATGAAAGACGGACACGGTGGAATTGTAATTGGAAGCGAAATTTCCGGAGGCTGCAAAAATATTTTTATAGAAAATTGTGAAATGAACAGTCCAAATTTGGATAGAGCACTTCGCATCAAAACCAATAAATATCGTGGTGGAACAGTAGAAAATATTTTTCTCAGAAATATTGAAGTCGGTGAAGTTTCCGAAGCAGTTGTAAAAATTAATTTAAGATATGATGAAAAAGTTGAACA
>JBGSKB010000132.1:0-3729 GCA_041741395.1 Melioribacteraceae bacterium | reverse complement strand
AGAATTTTTGAATGATGAAAAATATTCCAAAATTGCGAAACATGGATTTGAATTCCTTAAAAGAAAAATGTGGGATTCAACTTATGGCGGATTTTATTTTTATCGAGATCAAAAAGGCAATGAAATACCACAAATCGGAAACCACAAAACTACCTACAGCAATGCATTTGCAATTTATTCATTGGCATCATATTTCAAAATATCTCAAGATTCATCAGCATTAGAATTAGCAATTAAAACTTTTAGTTGGTTAGAAAAATATGCTCACGATCCAATAAATAAAGGTTATTTTGATTTACTAAATCAAGATGGTTCACATCAAAAATTGAATATAGAAAAAAAAGGATTACAATATTTTGTAAAACCAAATTGGAAAGATCAAAATTCATCAATTCATTTATTGGAAGCATTCACAGAACTATATTCAGTATGGAAAAATGATTTATTAAAAATTAGATTTGAAGAAATGTTAAGTTTAATTAGAGATACAATAGTCAATCAAACTGGTTACTTAACTTTATATTTTAAAGAAGATTGGAAACCCATTTCATTTAGAGATTCGTCACAAGAAGTTAGAGAAGCTAACAGTTTTTTGGATCATGTTTCTTTTGGACATGATGTTGAAACTGCTTTTCTAATGTTGGAAGCTGAACATATTTTAGGAAATAAAAACAATTCCAAAACATTATCTGTTGTAAAAAAAATGGTTGATCATGCCATTAAATTTGGATGGGACAATATTAACGGCGGATTTTATTACGAAGGTTATTATTTTAAGAATGAATTAGAACCTAAAATTATTAATCGATCCAAAGTTTGGTGGGTTCAAGCAGAAGGACTAAATGCACTTTTACTTATGTATAAAATGTTCCCAGATGAAAAAAAGTATTACGACTTATTTCTTAAAGAATGGGAGTATATTGATAAATTTATAATTGATCATGAAAATGGCGATTGGTATGCTGAAGGATTAGATATTTCTCCCGATTATATTAATTTTCCAAAAGCTTATGATTGGAAAGTTAATTATCATAACACAAGAGCTTTGATAAATTGCATTAAAATGCTAATTGAAAAATAAGTTTAATTTCCGAAGAATAATTTTGGAGTTAAAAATGAATAGAAGAGAATTTGTAAAAACCAGTGCTGTATTAGGTTTAGTTACTTTTAGTGGAATTCCATTTGAATTGAAATCACAAATAAAAGAGCAGAATATGAACTTTGCAAAATATAAAGGATTTAACTTAACACAGAAAACTGGCGGAAGAGGACCAAGAAGAAAATTTGAAGAAGAAGATTTTGAAATCATGACCGAACTGGAATTTAATTTTGCAAGAATACCAATGTCATATTGGAATTGGTCACAGCCAGAAAATTGGTTAGAAATTGATGAAGATGTTTTTAAAGATATTGATGAAGTAATTGAATTTGGAAAACAATACAATATTCATATTAATCTTAATCTGCATAGAGTTCCAGGATATTGTATAAATGGAAGAGATTCAGAACCAATGGATTTGTTTGAAGATTCACTTGAAAATATGCAAACCGCTCTTAATGCTGTGGTTCATCACTGGAAATATATTGCTGCAAGATATAAAGGTATTCCAAATGAAATTGTAACATTTGATTTAATTAATGAACCTCCGGGAAATACAAATGTTGTTAGATATGAAGAAATAGTTAGAGCCTTAGTAAACGGAATTAGGGAAGTTGATCCTAATAGATTAATTGTTGTTGATGGCAAAGATATTGGTCGATATCCTTTATTAGGAATCGAAGACTTAAATGTAGTTCAAAGTACAAGAGGTTACGATCCGATGAGCGTTAGTCATTACACTGCGACTTGGGTTCCAAAACATGAATTTGAAACTTTTAATAAACCAACTTGGCCTTTACCGGCAGACGATGGAAAACTTTGGGATAAAGACGCGTTGAAAGTTAAACTTATTGATAGCTGGAAACCAATAATTGAAAAAGATGTTCAAGTTCATGTTGGTGAATGGGGATGTTTTAATCAAACTCCGCATGATATTTGCCTAAAGTGGATGGATGATATTTTATCACTTTGGAAAGAAGCAAATTGGGGACAATCAATGTGGAATTTAAAAGGTGATTTTGGAATAATTAATAGTAATAGAGCAGATGTAAATTACGAAAATTATAAAGGTCACAAATTAGATAGGAAAATGTTAGAGTTGCTTAAAAAGTATTAAAATTATTTTGTATTTAATCATTCCTATTATGTTATTCTGAACCTGCTTGCAGCAGGCAAGCTTGGTTTAGAATCTATAATTACGTGATAAAAAGATGCTGAATTGATCCGTCAACAGACAGACAGGACAAATTAATTAACCCAATATTATCCCATTACTACTTCAACAAAATTCTCACTGGCATTTCCCGAAATTGGAATTACATTTCCATCAATAATTTTGCCATTTAACTTAATTTCTTTTATTCCTTTTGAAATATGATTTGGATTAAAAATTTCAATATTATAGATCGCATTTCTAAATTTTCTGGTTATTGTAAAACCATCCCAATTGTTAGGAATACAAGGTTCAACTTTCAATCCATCATATTGTGGTTGAATGCCTAAAATATATTGAGTGATTGCATAAAAATTCCAAGCTGCAGTTCCAGTTAACCAAGAATTTTTAGCTTCTCCGGGTTTGAATGAATCTTTCCCGGCAATCATTTGCGAATAAACATAAGGTTCTGTTTTGTGCAGTTCGCTAATTTCTTCCAAATATGATGGAGCAATTTTTGAATAATATTCAAATGCTCTGTTTCCATTTCCAACTACAGTTTCTCCAATCATTATCCACGGGTTATTGTGACAGAAAATTCCGGCATTCTCTTTGTAACCGGCTGGGTATGTTGAAATTTCACCCAAATTGATATAATATTTTGTGAAAGCCGGATTATTCAAAACTATTCCATACTTACAATCCAAATATTTTTTTACAGATTCTAAAGCTTGTTGAGTTTTACCTTTATCAATTCCAATTTCAGCCATTGTGCAAAATCCTTGAGACTCAATAAATATTTTTCCTTCCTCATTTTCCTTACTACCGATCTTATTCCCAAAATAATCATAAGCGCGCAAGAACCAATCACCATCCCAACCATAAGCCAGTATTGAAGTTTTCATCTCTTCCACATGAATTATTGCTTTTGCAACTTCATCATATTTACTTAACTTTTTACAAAGTTCAATAAATTCATTTCCATAAAGCACGAACATTCCGGCAATCATTACAGATTCTGCAACTCCGCCTTTTTTATTTTCAGTAGTTTGAAAAGATTCATCCGGATTATTTGAAAAACAATTAAGATTTAAACAATCATTCCAATCAGCTCTTCCAATTAGCGGAAGTTTATGCGGACCAAGATTATTTACTACGTGATAAAACGATCTTTTCAAATGTTTAAATAAAGGCTGAGCCTTTGTCACATCATTATCAAATGGAACTTGTTCATCTAAAATTGACCAATCACCAGTTTCTTTAATGTATGCAGAAGTTGAAAGAATTAACCAAAGAGGATCATCATTAAAATTTCCGCCTACTGCATTATTACCTTTTTTTGTTAACGGCTGATATTGATGGTATGCGCCACCGTCTTCAAATTGGGTTGCGGCAATATCTAAAATTCTTTCTTTTGCTTTTTCTGGAATTTGATGAACAAACCCAATCAAATCTTGGTTGGAATCTCTAAATCCCA
>JBGSKB010000131.1:0-7086 GCA_041741395.1 Melioribacteraceae bacterium | reverse complement strand
CTAACTCCAAAATTATCTGTCCCGGTTACAAGCGGAGAAGTTTCCGTTAAGCCGTAGCCCATTGCATATGGAAATTTCGCTTCAACTAAAAATTTTTCTACATCAGTTGCTAAAGCTGCACCGCCAATGCAAAACATTCTTAAACTTCCGCCAAAAGTTTCTTTTAATTTTTTACCGGCTACACCATTAATTTTTTTTCTTAATAACGGTACTTTGTACAAATTTCTTGTAATAGCTTTTTTATTAATTTCCGGCAAAATTTTCATTTTATAAATTTTTTCAATAATGAGCGGAACAGAAACCATAATTGTAGGTTTTACTTTTTTCAGTGCCGGTAACAAAATTGCGGCGGTAGGCGGTTTTTCTAAATAATATACAGAAGCACCAACCATAATTGGCGTAATTAATCCCAATGTGCATTCCATTGTGTGAGCAAGTGGAAGCTGCGAAAGCATTCTATCTTTTTCGTTAATGTCAACAAATTCCGTTGTTGCAACAGCATCAAATACAATATTTTTGTGGGTTAACATTACGCCTTTTGAATGTCCCGTTGTTCCCGATGTGTAAACAATTGCAGCTAAATCATCTTCATTAATTTTCTCGTCTTTCATTCCAACAAATTTCATTGCGGCATCTAAAATTTTTGCAAATTCTCTTTTCCCCTCTTTTAATTTTTCACTAATAATATCAGAGGTTTTATTGTGCGGAATTATGCTTAAATCATCTATCAAAATAAATGTTGTTAAACTTTCCGAATTAAACTCTTCTACTTTTTCATATAATTTTGCGGAAATAAATAATGCCTTACTTCCGGAATGTCTTAAGATGTGGTGAACATCAGCCGATTGGAATTCGGTCATAATGGGAACTGCGACTGCGCCCATTGTTGTTATTGCAAAATATGTTAAAGCCCAATTAGGAGTATTTTCACTAAGAATGGCAACTCTATCACCGCTAACAATTCCTTGATCTCTAAGAAAATCAGAAATCTTCTGAACCTTGGTTTCCATTTCGTTATAGGTTATTGCATTTCCATCAATACTTGAAATTGCAATATTTGCAGAATATTTTTTTGCTGATTCTTTTAGAACTTTAGAAATTGTAAAATTTTCAAGAGTAACCATTTCATGCCCCTGTGAAATAATTTGTACTTGAAAATATACTTTTAAATTTACTATTCGTGGTAAAAAAATTAAAGGTTATTCCAATTTTTTTTTGAAATAACCCTTAAGAGTTTATTGAAGTTTTTAAGCTTTTTCTTCCCAAATTTTACAAATCTCTACAATTGTTTTTGTTGCCATTTCCATATCTTGAATTGCAACATATTCTGTTACTGCATGAAAATTATGACCGCCGGCAAAAATATTTGGAGTCGGCAATCCCATAAAACTTAAACGCGAACCATCCGTTCCGCCTCTAATTGGTGATTGAATTGGTTTAATTCTCAATCTTTCTAAAGCTTCAATTGCGTTTGTTTCAATTTCAGGATGTTGAACCAAAATATTTTTCATATTTCTGTACTGTTCAATAACTGTAAATTTACTGCTTGATCCGGGAAATTTTTCAACAGTTTTATTTACCAAATCTTGAAGGAAATTTTCATATTCTTTTAGTTTAGTATCAATAAAATCTCTAATAATAAATTTTAAAACTGATTTTTCTTCGTTGCCGTTTATTGTGGTGCAGTGAACATAGCCTTCTCTTTTTTCTGTTGTTTCAGGTGATAATTTATCTTTAGGCAATTGTTCCAAAAAGTGTGAAGCCATTTTAACTGAATTTATCATCTTGCCTTTTGCATAACCGGGATGTACATTTTTTCCAATAAATTCAATATTTACAGCGTCGGCACTAAAAGTTTCAGTTTCAATTTCTCCTCTTGTTCCGCCATCAATTGTATAAGCATATTTTGCACCAAATTTTTCGACATTAAAATTTTCCGCTCCTCTGCCAACTTCTTCATCCGGTGTAAAACAAATTTTTATTGTTCCGTGTTTTATTTCCGGATGCTGAATTAAATAATTCATTGCATCCATAATTTCTGAAATACCGGCTTTATCATCAGCACCTAAAAGAGTTGTACCATCAGTTGTAATTATATCAAAACCTTTCATATCTTTTAGTTCGGGATTATTTTCAACATCAATAACTTTTCCATTTAGTAAAGTGATATTTTCGCCTTGATAATTTTTTACAATCTGCGGATTTACATCTTTTCCACTTACTGCTGGCGATGTATCGACATGTGAAATAAATCCAATTACCGGAACATCTTTTTCCGTATTGCTATTTAAAGTTGCAATTACATATCCATTTTCATCCATGTGAGCATCTGACAAACCAATTTCTTTTAATTCATTCACAAGAAATTTTGAAAGTTCAAGCTGTTTCGGATCGCTTGGAAATGTTGTGGAATCTTCATTTGATTGTGTATCGAATTTTACATAATTCAAAAATCTGTCAACACATGTAAACTTATAATTTGGATTGAACATGTTTTCCCTCAAAAATTTTATTTAAACAAAAAGATTTATAATTTCATAATATCTAAAATGATTCTTAATTTCAATCTTAGTATGTTATATTTTTAAATATCATTAATAATTTTTTCACAAAATAATTTAGAATTGAATGAACACGGTATCTTTAATCAAGAAAAAAAGAGATAAGGAAGAATTGACTAATTCTGAAATTAGTTTTCTTGTTTCTTCGTTTAGTAAAAATTTAATCCCCGATTATCAATTTTCAGCTTTTCTAATGGCGGGATTTTTAAATGGATTTACGGAAAAGGAAACTTCGTATTTAACTAAGGCAATGCTTTATAGCGGAAAAATAATTGATCTTTCTCATATTCCCGGAAAAAAAGTTGATAAACATTCTACCGGAGGAGTTGGTGATAAAACATCATTAATTATTGCTCCAATTGTTGCTGCTGCCGGAGTTAATGTTCCAATGATTTCCGGAAGAGGTTTAGGACACAGCGGCGGTACTCTTGATAAGTTGGAATCAATTCCCGGTTTTAATACAAATCTTTCTCTTTCACAATATCAAAATATTTTACAAAAATGTGGAGCGGTTTTAATCGGACAAACAAAAGATGTTGCTCCGGCAGATAAATTAATTTATGCATTACGTGATGTTACTGCAACGGTTGAATCAATTCCGTTAATTACCGGAAGCATAATGAGCAAGAAATTGGCTGAAGGAATTGACGGTTTGGTTTTGGATGTAAAAACCGGAAGCGGTGCATTTATGAAAACTTTAAAAGATGCCGATAAACTTGCTACTTCATTGATTGATACTGCAAAATCTTTTGATAAAAAAGTTATTGCTTTCATTACTGATATGAATCAACCTTTAGGAAATTATATTGGAAATTGGTTGGAAGTTTACGAATCAATAAAAATTCTAAATGGCGAAAAAGTTGATGGTCTTTATGAACTTTCTCTAAATCTTTCCGGTGCAATGATTTTTCTTGGAGGAAAAGCTAAATCAATTGAAGAAGGTTATGGTATTTCTGAAGAATTAATTAAAAACGGAAAAGCTTTTGATAAATTTTTGCAAATTGTAAATCTTCAAAAAGGTGATACAAGATTTGTAAAAAATCCTAAACTTTATCCAAAATCAAAATACAATGAAATTATTTATTCTGAAAAATCTGGATATTTAAAATCAATTGATAACTATCAAATTGGAATGGCATCTTTAGAATTGGGAGCCGGAAGAATTACAAAAACAGATATTATTGATCCAACTGCGGGAATAATATTTTACCCAAAAATTGGAAATAAAATTAACAAAGGTGAAAAAATTGCAGAATTGTTTTCTAACAAAAAAATTAAAATTGATGAAACAAAATCAATGATTTTAAATTCATTAACAATTTCATCAAATAAAGTTAAACCAGAAAAATTGATAAAAAAAATTATTAGTTAACTTCGGAGGAAGAATGTATTTCATATTAGGAATTTTAGTAGCTGTAGTTTTCTTTTTTATTCATTTGGGAGTAAAAAAAGCAAAACGTTTACAAGAAGCATCCATAACATTAATTATTTCTATTGCTGCGGGAATTTTTGCATTTGTTCAAATATTTACAGTAATACCAGCCGGAACAGTTGGTGTTGTAGATTTTCTTGGAACTGTTAGTGATCAAACTTTAAAACCCGGCGTAAATCTAGTAAATCCTATGGCAAGAATTATTAAGTATAGTTTTAAAACCCAAGAAATTAAAGAAACGATGACGGTTCCTTCAAAAGAAGGATTAAGTGTAAATTTGGAATTAAGTCTTCAATTCCGTCTTGATCCATCCAAAACAAATGAAATTTACAAATCAATTGAAGGCGGAGATTATTTAAATGTAATTCTAGTTCCGCAATTTAGATCTGTAACTCGCGGAGTAACTGCTAAATATGAGGCAAAAGCTCTTTATACTGCATCAAGAAAACAATTGGAAGATGAAATTGTTAACGAACTAATGCACTTAGTAAGCGACAGAGGAATTATTATAGAAAAAGCTCCGTTACGACAAGTAGCTTTACCTGAACGATTAACTAAATCAATTGAAGAAAAACTTCAAGCCGAACAAGAAAGTCAGAGAATGTCATTTATTCTGCAAAAAGAAGAACAAGAAGCCGATAGAAAAAGAATTGAAGCAAAAGGAATTGCAGATTTCCAAACAATAGTTAGCAATGGAATAAATGAAAATCTCTTAAAATGGAAAGGAATTGAAGCTACAGAAAAATTAGCGAATTCTCCAAATTCAAAAGTTATTGTAATTGGTTCCGGTAAAGACGGTTTACCCTTAATTTTGGGAAATAATTAGAAGAAAATGCACTAAAGTACTTAAAGTATTTTAGGCACTTTAGGCATTTTATAAACTTTAAGTACTTTTAAACTTTTACTATGAAACCAAAAAAAATAAAATTAATAGAACAGAAAATTTTATCAATTGAATGGAACGATAATAATATTATTGAATATCCATTAAAATTTTTGAGGGATGAATCGCCGGATGCCGGAAATAAAGGCGAAACAATACTTTGGAAACACTATCCACCACCGCCAGCTGGTCCAGATAAACCCGGCAAATATGAAATTGCTGATATAAAAAGTGTGGGAAATTATGCAATAAATATTATCTGGAAAGATGGATATGATTCCGGAATTTATTCTTGGGAATTACTTGAAAGATTTGGTGAATTTCTTAGGATTAAAAAATCTGTTAGTGAATAAATCTGTAAAATTTTATTCACTTTTCTTGGAAACATAAATTTGTATTTTATAAAAAAAGATCAATAATATGAATATACTTATAGCAGATGATCATGCAGTTGTTAGAGAAGGATTAAAACAAATTATTTCTCAAATTGATGAAATTGCTTCCATTACAGAAGCCGAAAATGGAACTCATGTTATTGATTTGGCATTAAAAAATAATTACAATTTGCTTCTTTTAGATATTTCTATGCCCGGAAAAAGCGGATTTGAAATTTTAAGTTATTTAAAGCAAATTAAACCGGATCTTCCAATTTTAATAATTAGTGTTCACCCGGAAAATCAATATGCAAAAAGAGTTTTAAAAGCCGGAGCTTCGGGTTATATTTCTAAATTTGCAAGTCCGGAAGAATTAAAACATGCAATTCTAACAAGTATAAAGGGCGGAAAATATATTTCGAACGAATTAGCGCAAGAACTTGCAATGGGATTAATAAAAAATAGAAGTGATAATCCGGCAGAAATATTATCCAACAGAGAATTTGAAGTTATGCGTTTAATCGCATGTGGTAAAACTGTTTCAGAAATTGCTGATGAAATTTGCTTAAGTATTAAAACTATAAGTACTTATAGATCAAGAATCTTAACAAAAATGAAGTTTAAGAATAATGCAGAAATTACAAAATATTGCATTTTAAATAGTTTAGTTTAACTTTTTGTAAGATAAATTCCTACAGAATTAGTCGAAATTAGTACGTTCACAATAAGAAAAATCCTATTACTTTTACACGAGCTTGTTCTTACTTTGTGTCTAAGGTTACTTTCCGAATTAAATTAGAGGTTAGTGAATGCAAAAACTTATTATAGTTGATGATTCGGAACTTCTAAGAACTCGATTAAAAACAATTATTGCCTCTGTAAGTAATATAAATATTGTTGCAGAGGCTTCAAATTCAATTGAAGGGCTGCAATTAATTAAACAATTCAAACCGGATATTTTGCTTTTAGATATTAGAATGCCGGGAATTAACGGTTTAGAAATTTTAGCAAACGTTAGAAAAGTAAATAAAAAAATGAAAGTTGTAATTCTAACCAACTACCCAAATGAACAATATAAAACTTCCGCATTAAAAATTGGTGCTGATTATTTTCTAAATAAATCAACCGAGTTTGATCAAATTCCAGCAATCCTTACGGAATTAATATCTCCAAAATTTAAAAAAGCGGTGAATTTATAATTCTCTTCGAAATATTTTCAATAATCTATTACATAATTTTAAAAGTCTATTTATACAAAGAAACTTCTGAAATATCACTCACTCATCTTACGCAATTGTGGGGAAAACCTCCGAGGTTTTGTCAATCAGTAAATTTTAAGATTTGTTTTCAGTTCAGAATCAAAAATTTTCACAGAAAAACATTCATTGCAACCTAGGAGGTTTAATATTCTGTGTAACAAGGGTTACTAATATGCTTTATTAAACTTTAAATATTTATTTACTATTCGATAATGGAACAAAATTAGATTTTTAAATGGATGGAAATAGTACAAAAAACTTTCAAAATAAAACCAAAACAAATGATTTTAATTTTGAAAAGATAATTGAAGCAAAACCTTTTGATTATATCTTAAAAGATGAAATTTCCACTCAAACCGAACTTGCTTTTCTTCAAAGCACAGCTTTAGAAGCTGCTGCAAATGGAATTGTTATAACTGATTCTGAAGGTAAAATAATTTGGGTTAATAAATCATTTACTTTACTAACCGGATTTTCTAAAGAAGAAGCACTTAACGGAAATCCTCGTGTACTTAAATCTGGTTTTCATCCTGATGATTTTTATAAAAAATTGTGGTTAACTGTTAAAACCGGAAAT
>JBGSKB010000130.1:0-3994 GCA_041741395.1 Melioribacteraceae bacterium | reverse complement strand
GCAAGTTTTATGAAAGGTAATTTGTAATGTTATTATTTGCAAGAGGTTCAGAAACTGATGTTATTGATTCAAATTTTTTGAAAGAAATATTATTTTCAACTTTTGATAAAATTGGAATTAAGAAAAAAATATTGACTATCCCTCCCGATTTTACTCGCTATCATTCACGTGCGGGAGAATTAACAACTATTGCGTATAATTTTTATCAAAATAATTTAACAGATATTCTTCCGGCTTTAGGAACTCATTTTGCAATGACCGAGAAAGAAATTGATAAAATGTTTCCCGGAGTTCCTCATAATTTATTTAGAGTTCATAATTGGAGAAATGATTTAATAACTCTTGGAACTGTTCCGTCTGAATTTGTAAAAGAAGTATCTGAAGGAAAAGTTGATTACACTTGGCCGGCGCAAGTAAATAAAATATTAGTTGAAGGGAATTATGATTTAATTCTTTCAATTGGACAAGTTGTTCCTCATGAAGTTGTGGGAATGGCAAATTACAATAAAAATATTTTTGTTGGAACCGGTGGCTCGGAAGGAATAAATAAAAGTCATTTTCTTGGTGCTGTGTATGGTATGGAAAGAATGATGGGGCGTGCAGATACACCTGTAAGAAAAGTTTTAAATTATGCTTCGGATAATTTTGCAAAAGAATTACCAATAATTTATATACAAACGGTAATTGGAAAAAATGAAATTGGAAAATTAGTAATTCGCGGTTTATTTATTGGCGATGATTATGAATGTTTCAAACTCGCAGCAGATTTATCTTTAAAAGTAAATTTCAAAATGTTAGATAATCCCTTGAAGAAAGTTGTGGTGTATCTTGATCCAGCAGAATTTAAATCAACTTGGCTGGGAAATAAAAGTGTTTACAGAACCCGCATGGCTATTGCCGATGAAGGCGAATTAATTGTTTTAGCTCCCGGATTAAGAGAATTTGGCGAAGATCCAGGAATTGATAAACTAATTAGAAAATATGGATATGTAACAACCCCGGAAGTTTTGGATTTTGTAAAAAATAATAATGACATAAAAAACAATTTAAGTGCAGCAGCACATTTGATCCATGGTTCATCAGAAGGTAGATTTAAAATTACGTATTGTCCGAGAAATATTACTAAAGAAGAAATCGAAAGTGTTAATTTCAATTATGCAGATTTGGATGAAATGATGAAATTGTATAATCCTGAAAATCTTAAAGATGGATTAAATACGATGAAAAATGGTGAAGAAATATTTTTTATATCAAATCCTGCTTTAGGTTTGTGGGCTTGGAAAAATAAATTTATTGATTAAATATAGAGATATCTCAATCGCAAAAAACGCTCATTCGATATGACATGTTATTGTTGTCATTTCGAACGAAGTGAGAAATCTCAAACTTAAAAATAATCATGATAAATAAAATAAAGATAATTGCGGATGATAAAATTCCATTTCTAAAAGGAGTTTTTGAACCTTTTACTAAAATAGAATATTTTCCTGGAAGTAAAATATCTAGAGAAAATTTAATTGATGCTGATGCGTTAATAGTTCGTACAAGAACAAAATGTAATAAAGATCTATTGAGTGGAACGAGAGTAAAATTAATTTCAACTGCCACAATTGGTTACGATCACATAGATACAAATTATTGCAAAAAAAATAATATTATATGGTTGAATGCACCCGGATGTAATTCATCTTCGGTTATGCAGTATATAACTTCCGCACTTTTAACAATCGCAAAGAAAGAAAAATTTAATTCATCCGAAAAAACAATTGGTATAGTTGGAGCCGGAAATGTTGGAAGTAAAATTAAAAATGTTGCAAAATATTTAGGAATGAAAATATTACTTAATGATCCGCCTAGAGAGAGAATTGAAGGAAGTGATAATTTTTGCAGTATAGATGAAATAAAAAATGAAGCCGATATTATAACATTTCATATTCCTTTAAATAATGATGGAATTGATAAAACATTTCATTTGGCTGATGAAGAATTTTTTAGTCAATTAAAGAAAAAACCAATAATAATTAACTCATCACGTGGCGAAGTTATAAAAACATCGGCATTAAAAAATGCAATCAAAAATGAAAAAGTTAGAAATGTAATTTTGGATGTCTGGGAAAATGAACCTAATATTGATTTAGAACTTTTAGAAATAGTTGATATTGCTACACCGCATATTGCCGGATATTCGGCTGATGGAAAAGCTAATGGAACTTCAGTTTGTGTAAATGCAATAAATGAATTTTTTAATTTGGGAATGACAAAAAATTGGTATCCAGAAAATATTCCAGATGTAAATAATGGAAATGAAATTGAGATGGATTGTTTAAATAAAAGTGATCAAGAAATATTTACTGAAATTGTAGAACACACTTATTCAATTATGGAAGATGATGAAAGACTAAGAAAATCGGTATCTACATTTGAAAAGCAGCGCGGGGATTATCCAATTAGAAGAGAGTTCATAAATTATTATTTAAAAATTGAAAATTGTAATGACTCAATAAAATCAAATTTATCAAACTTTGGATTTAATATTATTAAAAATAAATAGGTGAAAAGTAATGGAAAAAAAAGCTGATATTGGCATTGTTGGTATTGCGGTAATGGGTGAAAACCTTGTATTAAATATGGAAAGCAAGGTATTTACAGTTGCTGTTTATAATCGAACAATTCAGAAAGTTGATGATTTTATTAATGGAAGAGCGAAAGGCAAAAATATAATTGGAACACATTCAATAGAAGAATTTGTTGCCTCTTTAAAATCGCCAAGAAAAATTATGTTAATGGTAAAAGCTGGTAAACCAGTTGATGCCTTTATTGATCTAATTATTCCGCATCTTGATGAAAATGATATAATTATTGATGGCGGCAATTCACATTTTCCGGATACAATTAGAAGAACTGCATATGTTGAAAGTAAGGGGATGTTATATATTGGAACCGGAGTTTCCGGTGGTGAAGAAGGTGCATTAAAAGGTCCATCAATTATGCCGGGCGGTTCTCCAAAAGCATGGGAATTTGTAAAACCAATATTTCAGTCAATATCTGCAAAAGTTAGTGACGGAACTCCTTGCTGTGATTGGGTTGGAGAAAATGGTGCCGGTCATTTTGTTAAAATGGTTCACAACGGAATTGAATATGGGGACATGCAATTAATTACCGAAGCTTATCAATTAATGAGAGATTTGCTTGGAATGAGTGCAGATGAAATGCACGAAGTATTTAAAAATTGGAACAAAGGTGAATTGGATAGTTATTTAATTGAAATTACTCGCGATATTTTAGCATACAAAGATGAAGACGGTTTACCGCTTGTTGATAAAATATTAGATACAGCCGGACAAAAAGGCACCGGAAAATGGACTGGAACAGCTGCATTGGATTTAGGTGTTCCACTAACTTTAATTGGTGAAGCAGTTTTTGCAAGATGTTTATCAGCCCAAAAAAAAGAAAGAGTTGAAGCATCAAAAATATTAACAGGACCAACTCCAAAATTTGAAGGTGATAAAAAAGAATTTATTAAGGATTTGGAAAAAGCTTTATACGCAAGTAAATTGGTTTCTTATGCGCAAGGTTATGTTTTAATGAAAGCAGCCGCAGAAGAATATGGATGGAATTTAAATAATGGCGGTATTGCATTAATGTGGCGCGGTGGTTGTATAATTCGTTCAGTATTTTTAGGGAAAATAAAAGAGGCATTCGAAAATAATCCAAATCTTACAAACTTATTACTCGATCCATTCTTTAAATCCAAAATAGAAGAAGCTCAGCACAGTTGGAGAAAAGTTATTGCTTCTGCTGTTATGAATGGTATTTGGGTTCCGGCAATGAGCACAGCCTTAAATTATTTTGATGGATTTAGAAATGAAAGATTACCGGCTAATTTATTACAAGCTCAAAGAGATTATTTTGGTGCACATACTTATGAAAGAATTGACAAACCTAAAGGAGAATATTTCCATACAAATTGGACTGGACGCGGTGGAGAAACTGC
>JBGSKB010000129.1:0-4794 GCA_041741395.1 Melioribacteraceae bacterium | reverse complement strand
GATTTGGATGTGTACTAAAAAATTCAGCTTGACTTGCACCTCCGGAAGATTCTTCAAGAATTTTCATTACTCCAACTAAAGCTGTTGGATTATATCCGGAATTTGCTAAAAAGTTAACTCCAATTTTATCAGATTCAAGTTCATCATCGCGGCCATATTTCATATTTACTAACTGTGTAATATAAGCTGCAGCTTGTGCAGAACTACCGGATGGATCACTGGCAATTAAAACTCCATTTAAAATTCCTTGTGTTAAATTTGATTTTGCCATTTGCTGAGCTGAATGTCTGGCAACTACATGTCCAATTTCATGTCCTAAAACTCCAGCTAATTGAGCTTCAGTCTGCAATTTTCCAAATAATGCAGCAGTAATAAAAATTTGTCCACCGGGAAGTGCAAACGCATTTACTGTTTGTCTATCATTTAACAAATGAAATTCAAATTGATATTCTGATTCAGCAGCTTTACTATTCTTAACTAAAGTCAATCCAATTCTATCAACAATATCTTGATATTGCTGATTTGGATAAAGTCCGCCATATTGCTGAATCATTTGAGGAGCGGCTTGTAAACCCAAAGCAATTTCTTGTTTTGGTGTCATTCCAATATATTGTTCTTCTCCGGTTACGGGATTATATTCCTTTGAGCTAAGAAAAGAAATAAGTGAAAAACCAATAAAAATTAATGCAATAATTAATCTTGATTTTCCAAAACTTCTTGTATTTCCAGTTCCGCCAATCATATCATTCTCCAAATAAATTATTCAACCGGTTCAAATTCTTCAACTTCTAAAAGCTCGTAAACTCCGCCGGCAACTGCTCCAAACAAAATATGTGAAAGTACAAAGGGCCAGCTTCCCAAAATAAAAAACCACGGGAAAAAGTAACTTAACGAATAAAAATTAACCAAATAAATTGCTAAGCCAAAAACTGCACCGCCAATAATTCCAGTTGCTAATCCATATTTATGTAACACAAAAGCTATTAAGAAAGTAAAAAGTTCCGATAAAATTAAATTTGTGATAACACTAACTATTAGCGCAATAAAATCATAAGTGGCGGGAGGAGCCAAAATTGATTCTCCTAAAAATATTGAAGCAAAAAATCTTATTATTACCCACATATTTCCACCAAGTAAAAATGGAACAAGAAATATATTAAGCAATAAAAAGATAAAACTTGCAATTAATCCAGCCCAAAGTGCGGCTTTCCAATCCATTATTTGCTTCATTTTTTTGTTCATAAAGTTTCCATAGAAATTTCTTAAAATTAGTTACAATTTTATCAAATAGCAAAAAGCGGAATTAGTACTTAATTTAAGAAGTATAAATCAATCATAGTCTTTATTAAATACATTTAAAATTTTTAATGAATTGCTTGTAATCGTTATTAATCAATTTATATCAACAAAATTTTATTAAATTTCAACGTTTAATTTAATTAGATATTTATATATTATTTTAAAAACAATTAGAAAGGTAAAATATGACAGACAAAAAGAAAGAACAACCAAATTCAGTTGGTGGATTAAAACAAATTCGCGAAATAATTTTTGGTGAATATTTAGAAAATCTGCAAATTCAAATTAATCAATTGCGAGAAGAGAATAAAAGTTTAAAGCAGCAAGTAAATGTTCATGATAAAAATATTGAGAAATCTTCAACTCAAATAAATGATTTGTTTTCACGAAGTAAAACAGCGGATACAACAGTTCAAAAAACTAATGATGATATTGATAAATTAAAAGCTGAACTTGAAAGTAAAATTAAAGAATTGAAGTTGTCCAAAATTGATAAAAATCAAATTGGACAAGTATTTATTGAGTGGGGAATGAAAGTTAAACAAGAAGAACAGTAGGAAATTTAAATTATGATTTTTGATGAAGAAAAATCTTTAGAAATTTTAAAACAAATCTTTCTTAATGAAAACAATAAAAAAATGGAAGATATTGAAAAAGAATTTTCTGATTTAAAATTTCTTATCAACGATAGAGAATATCAAATTACTACTTTGTACCCAATTTTAACTGATTTGATTGATAGAAAAATTATTGATTCAAAAAATGATCTGGTAAAATCGCTTTCGCCAATTATGGGACAAGCAATTAAGCAGCAAGTTATAGAATCTAAAGAAGATGTAATTGATGCTTTGTATCCAATTATTGGTTTTACAATTCAAAAATCAATTGCCGAAAAAATTAAGGAAATTTACCAAGCATTGAATGATAAAATTGAAGCTTCTTTGCAAAAGGGAATTTTATCAAAAATTGTTAAATCTAAAATTTCCGGAGTTTCTGCAACAGATTTAATTTTGCAAGATGCTTTTCCTTTTGAAATGAAAGAAATTTTCTTGATTCATGAATCAACCGGAATTTTAATTTCACACGTTTCTTCGTCAATATTTCAAAAAACCGTTGATGCTGATTTGATTAGCGGAATGTTAACTGCAATTAAAAATTTCGTGTCCGAGTCTTTTAATACAAGTTCTGAAAATCAAAATTTATATGAAATTCAATACGGTGATTCAAAAATAATTTTGGAAAGAGGAAGATATTCATATTTGGCACTTGTGATTTCCGGACAAGAACCCACAAGTTTAAATAGTAAATTATCCGAACTGAATATTGAAATTCATAAAAAATATCATAAACAACTTAGAGAATTTGACGGAAATGTTTATCCGTTTAGAGAAATCGAAAATCCATTAAACGAATTTGTGAATTCCGAAGAAGAGAAAAAATCTCAAGAAATTCCAAAATCAAAACCGCTTGTACTTTATGCTTTTGGAATATTATTACTTTTTATTTTATTATTAATTGCCATTTTTATGTTACCGAAATATTTTAGAGAAAAATCAATTTCGGAAAAAGTTAGTGAAAAATTGAATTCTTTAAATATTTCAGATATTGAAAATGTGAAATGGGAAGTTGAAAACAGAGATTTAAATATTGGCGGAACAATTCCTTCATTTTTGGTGAAAAATAAAATTGACAGCGTTCTTTCATCAATTGAAGAATTGGAAAAAGTAAATAATAATTTGGGAATAATTTTACCGATTGTTGATGAAAAACTAATTTCGGAAAATATTAAAATAGTTTTATCAAAATCCATTCAAGCAGAAAATCAGAAAATAAATTTTGGAATTGATAAAGACGTAGTTACACTTTCCGGAGAAGTTTTAACAATTGAAGAAAAATTAAAACTCGGATTTGAGATTTCTCAAATTTCCGGAATAAGAATTTTAATTAATAATCTTGAAGTTTTAGACGCGAAAAACTTAAGTGATTTAGAAGCTGAAAAAATATTAAATGAAACAATAATAAATTTTGAAAGTAATCAAACTTCATTAACAAAAAATCATACAAAATTATTGGAACCGGTTATTCCGTATTTAAAAAGAAATCAAAATTTAAAAGTTGAAGTAATTGGAATTTTAGATAAAACCGGAAGTAAAATAGTAAATCTTCAAAAATCTAACGAAAGAATTGATAATGTTATTAATTTCCTAAATTCACAAGGAATTTCTAAAAATATTTTCGTTAAGAAAAATTCTGAAGCGGAAAAATCTGTAAGAAGCGTAGAGTTTAAAGTAAATCATTTGAGGTAATAATTGTCGGTTCAAGTTAATACAAAAAAGAAAGTATGCTTACTTGGTTCTTACGGAGTTGGAAAAACTTCTTTGGTTCGCCGTTTCGTTTACAATAAATTTGAAGAAAAATATCTTTCAACAATTGGTGTTCATATCAGCAGAAAAACCGTTCATTTGAATGAAAGTGAAATTAATAAATTTGAAAAGGAAATAGATCTTTTTATTTGGGATATTGCAAACATTGAAAAGTTTGATTCGGTTACGAAAAGTTACATTAACGGTGCTCACGGAGCAATAATTGTTACGGATATTACGCGACCAAATACAATAATTCAATCAATAGATTACGCAAATATTTTTCTGGAACTTAATCCCAAAGCAAAAATTATTTTCGTTGGAAATAAATTTGATTTATCAGATACAATTCAGTTTGATAAAGAAAAATATATCTCAAACTTTAAATCATATAAAACTAATTTTTCTTTTTCGAGTGCAAAAACCGGAGAAAATGTTGAAGAGATTTTCAATATTCTTGGCGAAAAATTATCAGAGGAATTATAATTTTGGCAGATATTTACAACCAGCTCTTAAATGAAAAAAATATTGGCTTTGCACTTTACGATAACAAACTTAAACTAATTGATATAAGTGAAAATCTTGAAAAAATTCTTCAGCTTGATAAAATAAATTTTGAGCAGACAATTTTTGATACTTTTCTCGAATTTTTTGGATCAGAAAAAGAAATTTATGATGTTCAATCCGGCAAAAAAAATAAATTATCAATTGAAAAAGTAAATAAATTCGGCAAAGATGGAGAAATTAAATATTTAGATTTTTCAATTATTTCATCAAAAGAAAACAAAAATAATTTATTAGTTATTGTTTCGGATTCAACTTCGGAATCTTCACTTCAACAAAAAATTAAGCAGCAGCTTAACGAAATAAATATTCTAAAAGAAAGTTTAACGCATTTAAAAAAAGATTCCATAAATAATATTCTTGGAAAATCCGATTTAATAATTTCAGTTAAAAATTTTATCAAAAAAGTTGCGTCTGTTAAGGAAACATCAATTTTATTAACCGGTGAAAGCGGAACAGGAAAAACTTTAATTGCGCGCGCAATTCATAATTTGTCTTATAATAATGAAGCACCTTTTGTAGAAATAAATTGTGCAACAATTCCCGCAACTTTATTAGAATCTGAAAT
>JBGSKB010000128.1:0-9150 GCA_041741395.1 Melioribacteraceae bacterium | reverse complement strand
ATAATTTTTATATTGTTTTCATTTAATGAATTTAGGTAATCATGCAAAATTGGGAGATCAGAAAAATCTAAATAATTTTCTCCCATAATTTTTTTTCTGCGTTCAATACTTTTTTTGGTGAGAATTTCATTGGATATTTTTTCTTTATCAGCAATTTTAGAAAGTACTTCGCCTTTATCTTTAAAATAAATTAAATATTTTTCTTGCGCAAATAAAAATGATGCACTGAAAATAACAAACAAGATGATTGTTTTTATCTTCATTTGTTCCCTTTCTTAGTGTACTAATTTAGCAATTCTATTAAATCTTGTTGAACCCAAAAGTTTAAAGAAATTACTAAAAGGAATTTCCGGATTCCAAGACCAATAAATCATTAATGCTTCGCCAACAATTTTTTCTCTCGGTACGAAACCCCAATATCTGCTATCAGAACTATCATCTCTGTTATCGCCAATTGCAAAATAATAATCTTGAGGAATTTCATATTCGGCAGTCAATTTTCCATCTATATAAATTTTTCCATCAATAACTTTTACAACTTCTTTCCCAAAATTTCTATTTATCAATGTGCGATAAATTTCAATATTTTGAAGAGTTAAATTAACTATATCTCCTTTTTTAGGAATTACTAAAGGTCCGTATTGATCTTTATTCCAGCCGCTTCCTTTTGGAAAAATATCCGGTCGTGTATAACTTTTGGGTAAAATTTGTGGAACTAAATATTGAATATTTGCCGGACGATGCAATTCATTTCCATTTACATATATAACTTTATTTTCAATTTGAATTGTGTCACCGGGCTCTGCAACACATCTTTTAACATAACTTAAAACTTCGGTGGGAGTAATAACATCTCTATCACCCGGATATTCAAATACGAAAATATCACCTTTTTCCGGTTCGTCAATTGCTGGGAATTGATAATACGGAAGCACGACATTTGTGAAAGGAATATTTCTTGGAGTTGATGCTCCATAAATAAATTTATTTACAAAAAGAAAATCACCAACCATAATTGTTTTTTCCATTGAACCGGTTGGGACTCTTGATGTTTCAATAAAAAAAGTTTTGATTAACAATGCTGCAATTGCGGCATAAAATAAATTTTTCCAAAAATCTAAAAATTTATGCAACGGAGTTCTATGTAATTTCTTAAACTGCCTTTCTTTACTTTTTTCTTCTTTTGAAATCATATGTGTTTTTCCAAATTTAAATTCAGTAGCTAATTATATTCACTTTATTAATTTTTGTTTCAATAAATATTTTTTCAATTTTCAACATTTTCAAATGATTTCTAAAATTTTCTTTTGGGAAATCAAATGTAAAAAGAAGTGAAAAATAATTTATTCATCAATTTGAAGAACTGCAAGAAACGCTTCTTGCGGAATTTCAACATTGCCAACTTGCTTCATTCTCTTTTTTCCTTCTTTTTGTTTTTCAAGAAGTTTACGTTTTCTTGTAATATCGCCGCCGTAACATTTTGCAAGTACGTTTTTTCTAAGCGCTTTTATGCTGGTTCGTGAAATTATCTTATTTCCTATTGCTGCCTGAACGGCAATTTCAAACATTTGCCTAGGAATTAAATCTTTTAGTTTTGTGCAGACTTTCCTTCCCCAATCAAAAGCTTTATCTTTATGAACAATAATTGATAACGCATCAACCGCATCACCATTAAGCATTATATCCAATTTAACAAGTTCTGAAACTCTGTAGCCGATAAATTCGTAGTCAAAAGAAGCATATCCTCTTGTCGTAGATTTTAACTTATCGAAGAAATCAAAAATAATTTCTGAAAGTGGAAATTCATATTCTACATCTGCTCTGGTCGGATCAATATAAGTTGTATTTTTATAGATCCCTCTTTTTTCAACTGCCAATTTCATTATATTTCCCATATATTCACTTGGGACAACAATCTGAGATTTTACATAAGGTTCTTCAATTCTCTCAATATCCCCAATTGGCGGAAGTTCTGCCGGGTTATCAACAACAACAATTTCACCATTTCTTTTATGAGCATGATATTCAACGTTTGGCAGCGTAGTAACAATTGATTGATTATATTCCCTTTCCAATCTTTCTTGAATAATTTCCATGTGAAGCATTCCAAGAAAACCGCACCGAAATCCAAAACCCAAAGCTGCGGAAGTTTCCGGAATAAAAACTAAAGAAGCATCGTTAAGTTGAAGTTTTTCAATTGCATCTCTTAAATCTTCATAATCATCAGAATCAGATGGATATAAACCGGAAAAAACCATTGGTTTAATATTTTTATAACCGGCAAGCGGGTGCTCCGCACCATTTTTTGCGTGAGTAATTGTATCGCCAACTTTTGTTTCATGCACGTCTTTTATACTTCCAATTACATAACCAACATCACCGGTTGTTAATTCATCTGTTTTTATTTTCTTTAAACCCAGAATTCCAATTTCTTCAGCTTGACAAACTGCATTGCTTGCAAAAAATCTAATTTGATCTTTTGTACGCAAAACTCCGTTTACAATTCTTACATAAGCAATTGCTCCTCTGTAAGCGTCAAAAACTGAATCAAATATTAATGCTTGCAACGGTTTATTTTCATCTCCATTTGGCGGAGGAATTTTCTTAATAATTGCATCTAGAATTTCATCAAATCCAATTCTTGCTTTCGCACTTGCTAAAATAATATCGCTTTCTTCACATCCAATTAAATCAACTATTTGATTTTTGATAACATCAATTCTTGCACTTGGTAAATCAATTTTATTAATGATTGGAATAATTTCAAGTCCGGCTTCAACAGCTAAATAAACATTGCTAATTGTTTGAGCTTCAACACCTTGAGCCGCATCAACAACTAGTAAAGCACCTTCACAAGCAGCAAGTGATCTTGAAACTTCGTAAGAAAAATCAACGTGTCCAGGTGTATCTATTAAATTTAGATTATATTCTTGATTATCAGAATGTTTATAATGCATTTTTATTGCATGAGATTTTATTGTAATTCCTCTCTCACGCTCTAAATCCATATCATCTAATAACTGAGCTTTAGCTTCTCTTTTAGATACAGTTCCCGTAACATCTAAAAGCATGTCGGCTAAAGTTGATTTGCCGTGATCTATATGAGCAATTATGCAAAAATTTCTAATATTTTCCATTTTATCTTTTAAAATTTAGCTTAGAAATATACCTATTGAAGAAGCAATTTCCAATTTGCATATTAGATGTGTTCAACCTCCGAGGTTTCCCACCACGGCGGGCAAGTTAAAAACCTCGGAGGTTTGATAAAATTATACTATTGATGAAAATTCAACGGATAGATAAACGAAATTCTTGGTTCAATTTTTTTCTGAGGTTTGTAGCGGATAAAATTATTATTGCCATCACGAACCGGTGCAAATGTCCAATTGTAAACCATTGAAACTAAAACATAAGGATTTAGTTTGTAGCCAAGCTCTGCAAAAAGGTACGATCTATTATCTAAAGTAAATAAATCTTTTTCATCTTCAATATGAACTTTATCATAACCAACTCTTGCAACAAAAAGTCCATTTTGCGGAGAAATTTCTGTACGTAAATTTAAAGATCCACTTTTAGGATTTTCATCATAACGCTGATAACTTCCGAAAACAAAAAAAGAATTTATTACGGAAATTAATAATTCACCGTAATAACCATCGCCAACTTTAATTCCATTTTTTAAAGTTTGAATTTTACTTGCTACTGAATGAGACGATTGATTAATTTGAAATCTTTCTAATTCGTAGAACGAATTAAAATATGCCGGTAAATAATTTACTCCATTCCATCTTCTTTCAAGCTTTGTTCTAACATCAACTAAACCAAGCCCATAAAAATCAAGAATAATTCCGGCACTTCGTCCGTTACCAAAATTTAAAATCTCGGCATAATCATAATAAATATCGGAGTTAACCACACTTGTTCTAAGTAATGGCAGACTAAAATCAAATCCAATAATTTCCGTTGCGCCCAAATCTTCTACTGATTTATATTCTTCCTTTATTGGATCATAATTTACTTCAACTACTCCCGCATTTTTATTGAAATCTGTTAAATAAGTTGCGCCAATTTCAAAAGCTCCAATTATGGGAATCTCTGCAAGTTCCGTTGCCAAAAGCGGTCGAGTAAAAGTTCTAAATCCAATAATTCCGGATTCTGCAAATGTACTGTAAACCGATTCGACTCCATAATAATCAAAATCAAGATCAAACTCCAAACCAATTTTTCTTGAATCAAAACTTGGACTATTATTATACAAATACATTATACTTCCGTGTCCGATTGTAGCAAAATCCAGCGAACCTAATCTTATATAAAATGGATCATTTTTTTGTCCATATCTTACATAACGAATTAAGCTAAGATAATCCGAAGTTTCATTAAAATTTTCGTATCGTAATTTTCCGTTTTTGTCAAAATCTAAATTTAAGTCTAAACCAATTCCAAATTTTGCAAAAGCAACTTCGGGAAAAAGATGAACGGAATAATAAGGTTCATTATCAATCCAAGTTAAACCGGCAGCGCCGCCAATAAATCCTTCATTTGGATTGGGCCTGAATATTTGTGCAGAAGTTAAAACCGAAAAGGTTAGCCAAATTATAATGAATAATTTATTTTTCATGAAATAATAAATAATAGAATAAGAATGAAATTACAATACTAAAGTATTTAACAAATTATCGAAAAATAAATTTTATCTTACAACGGCTAATTTTTGTGTTATATCTTGTTTTTCTCCATCGACATCCATTATAATTTTATATAAATAAACGCCATTCCCAATAAGATCGCCATCTTCATCCCGTCCATCCCAATAGACTTTATTCAAATCATAATTTAGATTATTTCCATTGAGATTAATTTCTTTAATTAATCTTCCGGCAACTGTGAATACGCGAATTTTAATGTCATCCGGAATTTGGGTTAACCTAAATGTAAAATACGTATCGGTACTAAATGGATTTGGATAATTATAAACTTCAAGCAATTTTGCTTGAGACATTACATTAAAAGTTTTGGTAATTCCTGAGGTTTCATCTGTATTACCCAAAGCATCTTTTCCAAAAATTCTTAATGTATGTTCGCCATCTTCTAAAACTGGATTATACTCTACAATAACTTTTGGATTTGAAACTGAATAATTTATTTTAAGATTTTCCGGATTTGAAAAATAACTTACATACTTATTGTTAAGATAAATTGCTATTGAAGATGTATCTGTTATTGGAACTAACGAAGGATCATCAAGTTCAATTTTGATATTTGGTTTATTCGAAATGTATTCTCCATCAAAAATTTCATAACCGTCAAAAGTTAAAGCCAATGTGGGTTTGGATGTGTCCCCTTTTACGTAAAATGGAATATTGAAAAAGTTATTATCTTCGTATAACTCCATTATTTTATTTTCAGAATCTATGGTAATTGAAAAAGTTCTTGGTCCATTAAAAGACGCCGTGCTATATGACAAATTAAATTTCTTTCTCTGCTCAGACCCAAGTGAATCTATAATTTGCTCAAATATTTTTTCTTTAGAGTTGTCCGGTTTAATAATATCAACAATTACCTTAAAACTATCGGCAGTTGATTCACCAACATTGTAAACATAAAATTGCAGATTTGCGTTTTCCCCTTGCTGCACCGTATCTTTCTCAACAGAAACAACCTGGTAGTTTATTGCGAGTTCGGGTATTCCGTCATAATCAACTCCCAAAGATTTTAGTATTGGGGAGGTATTATTTTCACCAGCCTCAAACTCGGCAAGAATTTTTATATTTGGATATTTTTTAGCATCAATATTTTTTAATGATGCTTCTCCATTAACCATATTTAGTGCATCAAGAGTATCTTCAGAATTATCTGTTTTAGAGATTAAAATTGGTTTGTAAGTTATTTTTGAATTGTTAGGAAGAGAATCTTGAACAGCCAAATTTTTCCAGTTTGCGGAGGGACCGATAATTCTTGAAGTAAAATAACCTTTTGAATTTAAAAAAGTAATAGTTGTATCAACTTCCACATAACCTTCTCCTTCTTTTGAAAATGCTTCATGCACAGTATATGGTATAGCTCCTTTTTGTCCAATTAATGCCCATGAACCCGCCCAGCTTAAGCTATCAATGTACTGACTACCTAATTTTTTTATTTTTTCCTTTAATTCAGTTGTCATTTGATAACTACCTTCGTTTGCAACGGCAATACAAACTATAAATTTATTTGAAAGAGTATCTAAAAAATTTCTATAACTTTCAACTTCTTTGGTGCCAGAAAAAACGTCAAAAAGTAAAAGTTGAGCTAGTTCAAGGGATTTTGCATCAAATAATGCAACATGATGTCCCCTTATATTTAAGGGTGCGTAATTAACTCCATTTTTTTTTATATGTGCAAAATTTCCATCATATGCTCCGGCTGAAATAACTTCCAATTTCACTTTAGTTGAATCCATAATTATATTGTTCTGTCTTATAACTAAACCATATAGCTTAATATTACTAATGCTAATACTATCTTGCAAAAAATATTTTTGATTTTTTTTAATAAATGAAAAAATATTTGAAAAATTATCTTCGCTTTTAATTTTTGTTCTTCCCCAATAACGATTTTGGTAAGACAATTTTGTGATATTATATTTTGAATAAACGGTATCAAATACTATTTCTGAACTGATTAAGTTTGAAAAATCTGATTTCTCAGATATATCAAAAATTAAAGATTTCTCATGTGAAATAGTTGTAGGATTTAAGAAAGTAATAGAATTATTTAAACCATTTTCAATAGTATATTGGAGTAAAGGGCGAACGGAAGAACTTGTTACATTAAATTGTAAATTTGCCGTATTATCATTTTCATATATTTCACTAAATCTATTTTGTGGATCAAGAATAATTTTGATATTATGTCTTCCCATGTTATTTTTGATAGGCACTTTAATCGAAAGCGAGTCAACATATTTTGGAATTGAGATATTTAGATAATTCGAATCTGTAGTCTCCATAAATTGATGGACAATAAAAATAGAAAGGCTATCAATATCAACTCTGCCAAAATTATGGACTTTAAATAAAACTTCAGCATAGTCCTGATTGTCCGATAATTTATTCTCTACTAAGTTGATATCTCCATTTTGTATCACAAAGTTTGGTTTCTCAGGAATAGGTAAATTAATTATTGGGTCTCCAATTAATGTGTTAGTTAATGAAAATAATTCATAAACCCCTGTCGATCCATAATTTAACAACATTTCAATTTTTGCTTGTTTATGTGCTTCGCTAATATTTGTAATTTCTTCTGAAAGTATCTTTTTATAAAACAATTTTGGCATTAGTAAAGAAGTTGAAATAAATCCAAGTGATGAATTTCCAATATATGCCAGTGCTTGTCCATCACTATCTAATGTAAATAATTGAGAAAAAGATTTAACATCTGGTTCAGCAAACTTTCCTGTTGAACACCCAAAATCAGAAACAATTGGATATCTACCTCTGTCATTTTTAAGTTGTGCTGAGCTTATAATAGAATTATCCCAAGTCTGAGTTCCGCTGTGTCCTATATAAGAAATAAAAACTCCACCATTAGAAATAGAGTTTTCATAATATTCTTGAGAATATGGACCAAAATTACTGCTTGGAGAAATAGTCTTATAAAAATGATCAGTCTTTCCACCTATTGGAGGTTTGGTTGCATAATTTTCTATAATATATTCATTTATTTCTCTTAATTGATTTAGTTGACTTTCATTTTTCTCATCACCACCAGACATGAATAAATATCGTTTATTCCAGTCATCAAATTCTTGTCGAACATACTCTTTGTGTTTTTCAGCATACCTTATAAGTTCCTCGTTAGTTGTTACAGGTATTCTTCCAATATTCACTTGAGGAATAAAAGCACCAGTTGTGTCCCAAACAGCAAACCAATTATCACTCACTGGGACACCATAAGAAGGGACATAATTATTTACTCTTGGTAGACCAAAATTTATTTCTTTATTGTGAAAATAATCATAAGTGGCTCCGCCGATTAAACAAACATATTGTGGTTTTGGATCTTGCCAAAAAGTATGTGTGGATTCTAGAAAATCTTTTATAGCTTCGGGATTAAAAAATCCATATGCATATTCATCATAGATATCATCAATATTTATTACTTTAGAAGTCAGTTTATAACTATCTGAAATAAAATTTGAATACTCATCAACTTTTAGTGTAAATTTTTTATGCGTAATAGCAAGATAATCTGCTTTATTATTTATTGCCCTTAGATTTTGGAATTGTTTCTTATAATAAATTTTTGGCATTAATATTTTAGATACTTCTGAGTAAGCAAATTTGTCTGAAGATGAAGTGGAATCTGTAAATACTATTTCATTTTCGATTTTAATTGAAGCAAATTTTTTATAACTATCTCCATACTTCCAGATAGAAAAATTGTCTGCCGTAATATTCTGAAGCTTTATATGATATTCTAACTTATTTTGTAGAAAAGGGAATGAAAAATTTAACACGTTATTAATCGGTTTAATATAACGTGGATACTCAATTTCGTGCCAATCATAAGCACATGAATTTATTGTTGCTATAGTTGGCAATGAATTTATTTTAAGAGTATTATTCCCCTCACTTAATAAATTTGCATTTAGTTCAGTCATTAAAACTACTTGTTCATATTTATTTATATATGTAGAGTCACTCCATTCATTGGTTGAATTTAAACTCAATGAAACAAGATGAGAGTTTGTAGAAATATCTGAGGCATAATCTTGAATTTTTACAAACATTTTAAATGGTTTATCGGGATACACATCCGAAACGGAAAATACTTTATTTCTAATCCCAACATTCAGTCCCCCTTCTATCCATGTTTTATTATCGATCCAATATGGCATTTCTCTTCTAATTAAATCTGAATAAGAAAAATCAAACCAATTATTAATTTCGTAATGATCAATTTGAGTATAGTAAAATAATGTATCGGTTGTTTCGCTTATTATTCCATTGGAAACTTGAACTCTTTGGCCATTCATTCCATCCCAAGTTAACCAATAAACTGTTGTATCGGTATATTGTCCAAGATATTCATTATAAGGTTCGCCATTATTATTAACCTCCCGATGCTTGCCACCCATATTTTTAATTCCGACAAACTCAATAAAATCAT
>JBGSKB010000127.1:0-3327 GCA_041741395.1 Melioribacteraceae bacterium | reverse complement strand
AAAGTTGATGGTGACGTTGGCAACAAAAAACATTATGATCCAAGAAGTTATTTGAAAAAAGCTGAAGAATCTATGAAAAATAGAGTTGTTGTAGCTGTTAAAGATTTGCGTGCAGAAGGAACAACTTTAGGTAAATAATTTTTAGCATAATATTCAGAAACCCGATTACCTTAAGAAGTTGGGTTTTTTAATAAGTAAATTTAAATAACAGATTTTATCCTTTAATAAATGAAAGACAAATTATGGGCAAAATTATTCAATTTGGTGAAGACGTAAAAGGTTACAATATCCGTGTATTAAATGAAAGAGAAATTAGAGCTGCTGCTGGAATTCTATTTGTTCTAATGTTTGTGGCAATTCTTAAAGTAATTTTTACGGCAGATTTTACATTGCTAAAATATGCAATTGTAATATTTCTGACTGATATGATAATCAGGGTTTTTATTAATCCTAAATATTCGCCAACATTAATTCTTGGAAGATGGATTGTAAACAATCAAACGCCGGAATATGTGGGAGCAGTTCAGAAAAAATTTGCTTGGTATATTGGGATTGCATTAGGAATAATAATGCTGGTTTTGCAAGTTATTGTAAATTCTTATAGTCCAATTACAGGTTTAATATGTTTTATCTGCTTAATATTTTTGTTTTTTGAATCTGCTTTTGGAATTTGTTTAGGATGTAAATTTTACCCGATGTTTTTTAAAGACAAAGTTCAATATTGCCCAGGTGAAGTCTGTGAAATTAAAGATCGTCACGAAATTCAAAAAACAAATTTTGTGCATTTAGCTATTGTTTTAGGATTTATAGCTTTCATAATTCTTTCAGTATTTTTATTTAATGATAATTTCAGCAAAAAACCTTATGATTTATTTGGGATTGACAATAGAACGGAAGTTGCTGAAAATTAAATTTGACATGTCGAATCGTTTTTGATAAAATATCTCTTTTTGTAGATTCCGGATAATTACTCAGCTACAGCTGACAAGTTCGTAATTTCCGGAATGACAAATTATTTACTTTTCACTTTATACTTCTTTACACTTCTTCGTTTTTCTTTTCATGTTTCACTTTTGATTTTTAACTTTTTTCAAACCAAGCTTACATCAAAAACCGAAGCGCCTTTTATTTCTTCTTTAAGATTAAATTCGCGGATAATTTCTTTAATTGTTCTAATTTCTGTTTCTGCCATATATAATCTGTGTTTAAGTAAAAGTAATCCGGTAAAAGCAATAGACCTTTCTCTTTCTAAATGAATAATTTGAGTTTTAATTTCGTAAGTGGAGCTTTCCAAATTTTCTAATTTAATTTTCAATTTTTGTAGAATTTCATCTTTGCTTAAATGATGCAGCAAAACTAATGCAATATCAAATTTTGATCCGTCTGGATCATTTTCCTCTAAATAATTTGAAATTGTATTATGAAGTTCAAACTCTCCTTCAACAGTAATTGCATAAATCGTTTTTTCGGGAAAACTTCCTTCCTTAAAAGTTACGCCTTTAATAAGACCTTGTCTTTTTAATGTGTTTATTGTTGCGTAAACTGTGGAATCTGCAATGTTGAACCATTTTCTTAAATTTAGATTATTCAACATTTTTGTAATTTCGTAAGGGTTTCTTTCTTTTTCGTAAAGAACGCCTAAAATTAAAGTGGAAATTTTTGATAACATTTGATCTCTCCTAATTGCTCAAAATTAAGAAATAAAAATCTTTTCTAATAGTATTTTTTTACATTACTCTAAAGTAATAGAACAATTTAGGATATTATCTCTTTTAGCAGACTTTCTTCAGAAACTAATTCTTCAAAAGCGAGATTATAAAATTTTACGTTTGGAGTTATGGCTGTGTATTTATTTTCTAAGATTGCAGCTTTTTTACTGTTGACCACAATTACATCCGTGGTTTTTCTAAGTTGTTTTTTAAAAAGAGCTTTTATGTGAATATCTGCATCTGATAAAGAATAGCCCACAAAAACAATTCGTTTAGCATCTCTTATTTCCCGGGAAGCTTCGCTGAAAAGTTGCGAAATAACCGGCTGGTTTAATGATTTAAGATATGATGGCGGCATTATTAATGTCTGAAATTCTGTAAAATCAAGCGGACATAAATATTCATATTTTTCATTATCGGGATATTTGAATCCTAAAAATTTTCCGCCTTGCAAATCAATAGTTCTATCCCAAGGAGTTAATAAAGTTTGATTACAGCAATTGCAATATTTCCAATTTAAACTTCCGTGAAGCTTTAAAATCTTAACTGCAAAAGGATCAATATTTTCTTTAACTAAAACCGGTTCGCGCGGATTTATCCAAAAATTAAAGTCTTTTAATTCGGAATGTTTATCGTAATTCATTAAATGGATGCAATAATCAATATAACCGGATTTCTTAAAAAGAAAATCAAAAGACTGCTCAAGCAAAGTATCATAGTTTAAAGTTATTATAGAAATGTTTTTATTGTATTTATCAACAGCTTGCCAAAATAAATTGTAATATTTGCTCTGTTTGTGTGTCCGCAAATTTACAATGTAATGTATAAGTTTTATTAAGTATTCTTTTAATTCAACAATTTTATTGTGTGTGTATTTTGCATTAAGACTTTCATTCTGCTGGATGAAATAATCTAAAAATCCAAACACTGCTTCAAGCTGTGGATATTGTTTGGTTTTGTGATCGTATTTAAAATTATCATTTATAAATTCAATAACCGCGCTTCCAATTTTTGATTCTTGAATTTCTTTTTGCTTTTCGGAAAGTATCATTGGAAGAATATCTTTTTGCAACGGAACTCCATCCGGCTGCGATGCTCCGGCTCCCAAAACAAAAATTAAATCACGCTGTGGTAAATAACTTAAATATTTTTGTTCACAATTTTTCATTTTATGAATTCTGAAATTCATAGTAAAAATAGTGAAAAATTTTTAAGTATTTGGTTGACTGTGATTTTTTTGAATTTTTTTGTTGTCATCGACCACTCGATGACAATATTTTACGCTGTCACTGATTAGTCAGTGATGGCAAATTGATTTTAAAGTATTTAGTGAGTAGTAATTTATATTAGGTTTAAAATTTTATTGAAATGAATTTGATTTTGTAGAGACGCAATATATTGCATCTCTACTTTTATTTTACCTATTTCATTAAAATTAATTTCTTTGTATCACTAAAATTACCGGCTTTTATTTTGTAGAAATAAACACCGCTTGATAAATTGATTCCGCTAAATTTAATGTTATATTTCCCACTTCTTTTAAATTCATCAACCAATGTAATTATTTCTTAACCAAGCATATCATAAACTTTTAAAGTTACATGTTCATCTTTGGGAA
>JBGSKB010000126.1:0-5165 GCA_041741395.1 Melioribacteraceae bacterium | reverse complement strand
TATTTTAGAGTCGTCATTCCATTCATCAACATAGAAATTGATTCAAAAATACTTTGAACAATAATTGGTTCCATAACATTTAATTCAAGCTGACCGGCTTCTGCTCCAAGTGTAACGGTTAAATCATTTCCGATAACTTTAAATGCAATTTGATTTACAACTTCGGGAATAACGGGATTTACTTTTCCCGGCATTATTGATGAACCCGGTTGCATTGGAGGCAAATTAATTTCATTAATTCCGGTTCGTGGTCCGGAGGATAATAATCTTAAATCATTAGAGATTTTAGAAAGTTTTACTGCCAATCTTTTTATTGCGGAAGAATAAATTACAAACGCACCGGTATCTTGAGTTGCTTCAACTAAATTTGTTGCACTAACAATTTCAAGATTTGTAATTTTCCTTAAGTGCTCAATGCATTTTTCTCTATATCCAATTGAAGCATTAATTCCGGTACCAATTGCGGTTGCACCCATATTTACTTCTAAAAATAAATTAGCATTTTGTTCTAATCTCTGAATTTCTTCTCCAAGTGTTACTGCGTAAGCTTCAAATTCTTGTCCTAAAGTCATTGGAACTGCATCTTGTAGTTGAGTTCTTCCCATCTTAATTATACTTGAAAATTCCTTGCCTTTTTTTCTAAATGAATCTATTAATTCCTCAAGTACAAAAATCAAACTTTCGTTGGATTTTATTATTGCAATTTTAACCGCAGTTGGATAAGCATCATTCGTTGATTGCGATAAATTCACATGATTATTTGGATGGCAATATTTATAATCTCCTTTTTCTCTTTCAAGTAGTTCTAAAGCTCTGTTTGCAATAACTTCATTTGCATTCATATTTGTAGAGGTTCCGGCACCACCTTGGATCATATCAACAACAAAATTTGTGTGAAGTTTTCCATTAATAATTTCATTGCATGCTTCAACAATTGCATCGGCAACAGGTTTTGAAAGCAATCCCAAATCATAGTTAGCTTTTGTGGCAGCCATTTTTACAATTCCCAAAGCAGCAACTAAATTTGGAAAAGTGTTTATGCTTTGTCCGCTAATATTAAAATTTTCCAAAGCTCTTAAAGTTTGAACTCCATAATATCTTTCATGCGGAACATTTCTTTCTCCCAAAAGATCATGTTCTTTTCTTGTTCTTCCGGATTCGTACTGATCGCCAATATTTACTGCATTAACGTTTGTTCTTTTCATTCTTCTGGAAATTACGCGCGAAATTGTTGAGTAAAGTTTTACCGCCATTTCTCCATGTTTATTGGATAAATTTGTTAATTCCAATTTATCTATAATAATTACTTTTGTATTTAAAAGTGTTCTTGCAGAAGTTGAATGAGGCGAATCATCAATCAATGAACCTTCTCCAAGAAAATCATATTTGGAAAAAAACGCTAATCTTTTTTCTTGTCCGAATGGCGTTCTTTTATATAGTTCTACTTCACCTTCATAGATTATAAACAAAACTTCGTGAGGATTATTTTCACTAAACAATATTGAATCTTTTTCATAAGATTCCATTTTCATTTTTTCAGCAACTAAATTCAATTCGTCGTCGGTAAATCCGTTAAACAATTCAACTTTTTTAATAAATTCTTTAATATCTGCAACACTCATAAAAACTCCTTAAATTTTTTTCAGAAATTTGTAACAAAATGTAATTCTATTTCGTCTTTATGTATAGAAACTATGTTAACTGATACAAAATACAATTTTTTAGTTCAGCAATACAAGAGCAGAATTTACAATTATTCTGTTTACTTGTTAAAAAATAAAATGGATGCTGAAGATGTTACTCAAGAAGTATTAATACGTATTTGGAAAAATTTAGAAAGTTTCAATATTCTTTCAGCAAAAACTTGGATTATGAAAACGACACACAATTTATGTTTGGATTATTTGAGAAAACGAAAAGTAGAATTTTCGAAAAATCCATATTCTATTGAAGACGTGAGCGAATTTATTGAAAATAAAAATGAGGATAATCCGGCATTTAAAGTTGAAAATGAAATGCGTGATAAAAAGATTAAAATGAAAATTCAAGAATTACCAGAAAATTTAAAAAGTGTTTTCGTTTTATATGAATTACATGGAATGAAATATAAAGAAATTAGTAAGTCTCTTGATATTCCTATAAACTCAGTAAAAGTTTACTTACTAAGAGCAAGAAAACAATTGCAAGAAGAACTAAGCAAATTAAAATTGCAAGAGGTGGCTTAAGTGAATGAAGAATTATTAGATAGAATTATTGATGTCGCTTACGGAAATGCTTCTTTGTTAGATAAAATTAAAATTTATTTAATGTCGTTAAAAGATTCTGAAATTAAAATTACACTTAATGAATATAGGAAAACTTTTGCAGCAACCAGAAATTTAGAATTAGAAGAATGTCCAGATAGTGTTATTAATAAAGTTTCTAAATTACTTAGTTCAGAAAGAATTGATTCGCATTCAATGCTGTCTGATGTTTATACAATTATATTTAGAAGACCAGTAATTTCCGGAGCATTTGCTGTTGTGTTTGTATTAGCAATTGTATCAACCTTTATTTTCAAACGCCCGGAAATAAAGCAGCATTACACAAAACAAGAAATTGAAATTGCAGATTTGCAAGTAAAACAATCATTTGCATTAATTTCCAATGTACTTAACAAAACAAAAAATACTGTTGAACAAGAAGTTCTTGCAAACCGAGTAAGTAAACCAATTACAAAAAGTTTGTATTTAGTAAATGATTATCTAAAAGGAGAAAATAAAAATGAAAACATTAATTAAATCAATTATAATTTTAGTGATTTTTCTTGCGGTAAATATTTCCGCTCAAGAAAAAGATTATTCAAAAGAACCTGGTTTTGTAAACTTTGGAGATTTATCATCGCTTCAAGATGATGAAGAAGTTACAGAAATTTTAATCGAAGAAAAATTATTAAAAATGGTTTCAAAATTTACTGATGATGACCCCGAGCTTTCTGATTTGGTTGGTGGATTAAAATTAATTAAGGTAAATACATTTGCAGTTACACCAGGTAATTCAAGTGATTTAATGAAACGTGCGAATTCAATTGATAAAGATTTAATGAATAAAAAATGGGATAGAATTGTTAAAACTAAATCAAAAGGAAATGTTGCAAATGTATATTTAAAAACAGCCGGCGATGATGATTTTGTGGGATTAACCGTTGTTACTGTTGATGAAGATGGGGAAGCAGCTTTTGTAAATATTGTTGGATCAATAAATATGGATGCTTTAGGAAAATTAGGCAAAAAGTTTGATATACCCGGATTAGATGGAATTAAGAAAGAGAGCAATTAAAAAGTTTCTTCATCATAATTTGCAATGATTCTTAATCTTATTCTTAATCATAATTTTAATCGATCTAAAAAAGACTGATTAAGAGTAAGATTAGGATTAAGATTAAGAGAAAAAATGAAAGTACAATCCGCGAGGATAAAATGAAAAAAATCAAAATAAAATATTTAATTCTAATATTCGGAATTGCAATCTTAAATTCCGGTTGTATTGGAATAAACAGAGAATTTAAAAATATAAGATCGCAAATTCTTGAAAGTTTAGATGATGATTTTGATAGAGAAATTGAATTCTCCGTTGGTCCGGTAGGATTTTTTATTGCAAGTCAATTTGTAAGATTTGCCGATACTGAAGAAAATGTTGATGAAATGCTTTCAAAAATTAGAAATATTCAGATTGGTGTATATAATAGATTGAGCAATTTTTCACATCCTTCATTTGGTCTTTTAAATAATATTTCAAATTCGCTTGATGATGCTGTTGAATGGAAACCAATAGTTAAAACAATTCAAGATAATGAGTTGGTTGGAGTTTTTATAAAAGAAAAATATTTAGACGATATAAATGAATTATTAATAATTTCGTTATCCAATGAAGAACTTGTTTTAGTAAAATTGCAAGGAAACCTTGGAGCAGTTATGGATATTATTATAAGAGATCACGGACATAATTTAAAGATTGCTGGAAATAATTAAATTTTATTACCACTTTTTTCCATGGCATGAAAAACATGACACTCCTACATCGCCACCTTTTAAATCTCCACCATGGCAATTTATACAATTTGATAATGGACTTTGTAAACCACTTTTATGCATAACTCCATTTTTATTAACTGAATGATCTGATGGGGCATTAGAATTGTTTGTGGGTTCGGTTGAAGTTGTACATTGCAATAATCCAATGGATAAAAGAATTATAACAAAATACATTTTATGTAATTTCAATTTTCAAAACTCCTTTTTCTAAGAAAATTATTTGTTTCATTTAATAATTTTTGAACTTTATAAATTTCACTTTATAATACTTGCTATATTATTAAATTGTTCCATAACAAAAGAAAAAAAATAATGTATTCCTTTCAATTTATTACAAAATATTTTCCATCTCCTCACAACTATTTTAGTTTTGTTAAGTCTAAATACAATAAAATATTGTACGGTGCGTTTACAAAATTAAAAGGAAAATTTTATGCTAAGATGTGTATTGCTTATTTTAATTATTATTTTTTTTTCTGAAAATACATATTCGCAAAAATTACCTTCTTCAAATGAAGTTATTGCTCACAAAACTTCGGAATTAATAAATTTAGATGGCGAATTATTAGAAAGCGTTTGGAAGAAAAATCCTACAAATTATTTTATTCAGAGAGAACCGCAAGAAGGAAAACCTGCAACTCAAAAGTCGGAAGTCCGTGTAGCATTTGACAACGAAAATTTATATGTAAGTGGAATGTTCTATGATACAAATCCGGATTCCATTGATAATAGTTTAATGCGAAGAGATAATATGGTTCCATCTGATTGGTTCTTTCTTTTTCTTGATCCGTATAATGATAATAGAACCGGATACTATTTTGCCGTAAATCCCGGGGGTTCAATTTCTGATGGAATTTTGTTTAATGATAGCTGGGATGATAATTCGTGGGATGGTGTTTGGGAATCAAAGACAAAAATTACTGAGAATGGCTGGATTGCAGAAATTAAAATTCCCTTTTCTCAATTACGGTTTAATGAAAATGAAAAAATGGTTTGGGGAATTAATTTTAATCGTGATATAAAAAGAAATGGTGAAAATTCTTTTTATATTATGGTCCCTCCAAGTGAGAGCGGATTTGTTTCAAAGTTTGC
>JBGSKB010000125.1:0-1669 GCA_041741395.1 Melioribacteraceae bacterium | reverse complement strand
AAAAATTTCGTGAAAAAGAAAAAATTTATAATAGTGCTTTAAATGATTTAATTACAAATCAGTTGAAGAGATTTGATTTTTTTGATAGAAAATTAGATCAAAACAATGAATTATTGAATTGGGAAAGACGTTCAATAAATTATGAAATTATTAATGCTTACTTTGATAAAAAATTTGTTTCAAAATACGTTAATGATAGCACAGCAGCTAAAGCTTACAAAGAAATGGATAAAGAAATTATCTGTTATGATATATTATTACCAATTTCAGAAAAAACTACAAAGGAGGATCTTGATTCGCTTAAAGCATTAGCATTGGAAATAGAAAATAATATTTTTAATAATATACAATTAGATGAAATAATTAAAAAACATTCTCTGGAAAATTCAGCTATAGTTAAAACAATAAATGTATCATGGTCGCAAAGTATGAATGATCCGATAGCTTATGTAGCTTTTCAACTTCAAAAAGGAACGACACAAGTTTTATATACGACTGACGGCTTTCATATTTTAAAAGTTATTGATGCTAAAAAAGTAATTGTTGAACCATTTGAAAAGATAAAAGAAGAAATTATAAAGGATCTCAAAAAGGGATTTTATGAAACATACAATACAGAATATGATAATTACAGAAATACTCTAATTGATTTCAGCTCGATAATTTGGAATGAAAAAGCGTTAAATCAAATAGTTAAATGGTCAAATACCGATAAATTCTTTGGCGATGCGTATAAAGATACTATGCAAAATGCAATTTCAAACGGTAATAATTTTGAAATTTTAACTTATAATAAAGGTAAAATAGATTTAAAGGAATTTCTCAGATTACTTGATGAGGTAGTAATATTAAATCCAAATATTATACTTAATGATGGTAGTGTTAAAGAATTTATTTCCGATGCGGTTTACGATGACAATATTGTTAAAGCGGCTCGTAAAATTGGATTGGAACAAGAGCTGATAAATCCATACACTCAAAACATCACTATAAAAAGCAAAATTTCTTATTTGTATAATCTAGCAGTTATTGAAGGAAATATACCGGAAGCAACACCAGAAAATCTTAAGAAATTTTATGATGAGCAAAGTGATTCAATTTTTTATCAATTGAATAAAGTTAATATTTATACAAGGATATATTCAGATAGTGCCAAAGCAGCAATGGAGATAAAAGAAATTAACAATGGAACTCCATTTGAAAAAATTTCTGACAGGTGGTTTGTTAAAACATTTATCCGTGAACGCGATGGTTCTCTTAAATCTTTCAGAAGCATTGAACCGCCATACCTTGCAGAAGCAGCATTTAAATTGGAGTTAAATGAAGTTGACGGACCAATTAAATTTGAGGATGCTGAAAAGGGAAAACAATTTGCAGTTATAAAAGCAATCCACATGCAACCGGAAAAACAACTAACATACGAAGAAGTTGTTGGAAAAAGAATAGAAGAAGAGTTTAAAAATTATTACCGCCAAAAAATTTCGGATGAAGTTAATGCAAAGTTGATGAAGAAATACAATGTAAAAATATTCGAAAAAGAATTATCTCAGGCAATAGAAGCTAAATAGAGATGAACAATTCTAAAATCGCAAATTTAAATATCCTAATAATCTCGGCAGTAGTTATTTGTTTTGAAATTATATCCACAAGAATTTCTTCGGTAATATTT
>JBGSKB010000124.1:0-2163 GCA_041741395.1 Melioribacteraceae bacterium | reverse complement strand
ACATGGAATTCATTTGGTTGAAGATGATTTTGATATGATTAAAAAGTCGAAAGCAGCATTAGTTTTTAATCTTGATTCCAACATGAATAATTCTGTTGGTTTGCAAAAATTTAGAATGATTCACAAAGAGATTCCAATTCTTGTTGGAACTGACGGAATGCATTCAAATATTCCTAGATCAATTAAGGAATTATTTTTGCAATTTAGAAATGCTGCATTATCATTTGATGAAACTTTTTCTTTTATATTTAAAACTTATTTTGATCAAATAAATTTTATAAAGAAGTTCTTCTCTGATTTTACAAGTTTGCATGTTATTGATAGAGCTGATTTTGTAATCTGGGATTACGTTCCACCAACACCAATAAATCAAAATAATTTTTGGGGACATTATATTTACGGAATATTGGAAAGACCAATTAAAACAGTAATTCAAAATGGAGAAGTTTTATTAGATGATTTCAAAGTAAAAAATATAGATGAAACAAAAATATTTAATGAAATTTATTCACAAGGTGAAAGATTGCTTAAGAAATTTAATGAGTGAAAATAATGAATATTGCTGATGAAATTCTAAAAAAAGCTGAAGCTTACAAAGATTACACTGCAAAAAATTTATCTGAAATGATAAAAATAAAATCACTTAGCCTTCATGAAAAAGGAGTTGCTGAAAAGATAAAAATAATGATGGAACAAGCTGGATTTGATGAAGTCAAGATTGACGGACTTGGAAATGTAATCGGCAGAATTGGAAACGGACAAAGAATTATAGCTTTTGACGGACACATTGATACAGTTGATTTAGGTAATTTAGAAAACTGGGATTTTGATCCACTTGGTGGTGAAATAAAAGAAGGATTCGTCCATGGTAGAGGAAGTGTTGATCAAGAAGGCGGACCAGCTGCATTTATCACTGCCGGGAAAATTATTAAAGAATTAGGATTACAAAAGGATTTAACAATATATTTTACTGCAACTGTAATTGAAGAAGATTGCGATGGACTTTGTTGGAAATATATTGTTGAAGAGGAAAAAATTAAACCAGAATGTGTTGTTATTACAGAACCGACAAACCTCAATATTTATCGTGGTCACAGAGGTAGAATGGAAATTGCTGTTTCATTTTATGGAGTTTCTTCTCACGGATCCGCACCGGAAAGAGGTAAGAATGCAATTTATATGGCATCACGCGCAGCATTAGAAATTGAGAAATTAAATGAAACCTTAGCTTATGATGAATTTCTAGGAAAAGGTACTATCACAATTTCTGAGTTTAAATCAAACAGTCCCTCACTTTGTGCTGTTTCGGATTTTGCAAGAATTCATTTAGATAGAAGACTTACTTGGGGTGAGGATAAAGAACTTGCATTAAATCAAGTTAGAGAAATTGTGAAAGACATGAATGCAAATGTAGAACTTTTGAATTATGAAGAAACTGCTTACACTGGTTTGAAATACGGAATGCAAAAATATTTTCCTACATGGAAATTGGAAGAAGAGCATCCCACTGTGCAAAAGGGAGTTGAAGCCTATAAAGATTTGTTTGGTTCAAATCCAAAAGTAGATAAATGGACTTTCTCAACAAACGGTGTAACAATTCGTGGTTATTATGGTATTCCGGTTATTGGCTTTGGTCCGGGGAATGAAGTTTTGGCTCATGCTCCAAACGAGAAAGTTCCGATTGATCATTTAGTTAAAGCAACTGCATTTTATGCTAACTTTGTTGCAAAATATTAGTTAGTCAAAAATGTCATTTCGTCCGTTGATATTGAATTAATTCGGAATTAAATAAAATATAATGATATAAATTGCAGATGCTGAAATGAATTCAGTATGACATATTAATTTTATTCGGAGAAAATATGGAAAACAAATTAAAAGGCAAACACTTTCTCACTTGTGAAGATTGGACAAAAGAAGAATTAGATATTGTTTTTAATAAAGCATTCATACTCAAAGATGAATTTTACAAAGAAATTAATCATTTGGATTTGCCACACAAAACTTTATTTATGATGTTCTTTGAACAATCGACTCGAACTAGAAATTCTATGGAAGCCGGAATGACGCAACTTGGTGGACATGCGCACGATTTAACTCCCGATAAAATGCAAATTACACATGGTGAAGTTGCTAAAGATACTGCAATTATTTTATCAAGGA
>JBGSKB010000123.1:0-6198 GCA_041741395.1 Melioribacteraceae bacterium | reverse complement strand
GAACACAGATAACACAGAAAAAATGGATTAAACTGATTTAGATTATTGTATAAATTTCTATTTACTTTTTAAAATATCTACCATTTTTGAATGAACTTTTCCATTTGTTGCAAGAAAGTTTGGAGAATTTAATTTTACCGGATTTCCCAAATAATCAGAGGTTCTTCCGCCAGCTTCCTCAACAATTAATAATCCCGCACAAACATCCCAAGAATTTAAATTTGCTTCCCAAAAACCATCAAAAACTCCGTTTGCAACATAACAAAAATCAATTGCTGCAGAACCTAATCTTCTTATTGCACGTACTTTGGTTAAAAATTGTGCAAAATAATTTATTTCTTCCATATAATTATTTTTAATATCATAAGAAAAACCGGTAACTAAAAGACTTTCAGCTAAATTTTCATTTTTGCTAACAGAAATTTTTTTGTCATTTTCAAATGTTCCGCAGCCTTTTTCAGCCGAATAAATTGTATCCCGCATTACATCATAAATTACTCCGTAAATTATTTCATCATTTTTCTGAACACCAATTGAAACAGAAAAAAGTGGAAGTCCGTGTGCAAAATTTGTTGTTCCGTCAAGTGGATCAATAACCCATTTATATTCCGAATTTTTTGAAGTTAATCCGGTTTCTTCGGCTATAATGGAATGAGTTGGAAATTCTTTTTTAATAAAATCTGTGATAATTTTTTCTGAAGCTTTATCAATATTTGTAACAATGTTAGAGGCATCAGTTTTAAATTCTATAGAAATATTATTTCTAAATCCTTTTCTAATTGCTTCTCCGGCTTCTCTTGAAATATCAATAATCTTTTGCAGCATAAATTTTTCCTATATTCTTTAATATTGAATGCACTTTATTATTTTGGTATTTTGAATAAATACATTTTCAAACTTATTATTAATTATATCAATGACAAAAAAAAATATTCCAGAAGAATCAACAATATTTAACGAAATTCCAAAACTGCTTCCGGTATTGCCTTTAAGAGATAATATAATTTTTCCTTATATGATTTTTCCAGTTTTAGTTGGCAGAGAACAATCAATAAATGCTGCAAATTATTCTTTGGAGCATTCAAAATTTATTTTCCTTTCTGCACAAAAAAGAGCAAATCTAGAAGATCCAACAACTGAAGATATTTTTGAAGAAGGAACAATTGCAAAAATTATTCAGATTTTAAAACTGCCAAATGGATTAATGAAAATTCTAGTTGATGGAATTGTTCAAGGAAAAATTAAAAAATTTTCGGACCGTAAAGAATTTTTTGAAGCCGAAGTTGAAATTATTCTTTCAGAACCAATTGAACCTCAAGAACTTAATGCACTTATTCGCCAATTAAGTGCTCAATTTAAAGATTATGTAAAAAATAATAGAAATATTCCAGCAGAAGCAATTACTGCTTATGAAAATATTGATGAACCTGATAGAAAATTATTTTACGTTGCGGCAAATATAAATCAGTCAATTCAAGTAAAACAATCAATATTAAAAATATTTTCGCTGAAAGATCAAATTTACGATGTTATAAAACTTCTAAATTCTGAAGTAGATATTCTAAAAGTAGAAAAGGAAATTGAATTAAAAGTTCAGGAAAATATTACAAAGACTCAGCGCAAATTTATTATTGCAGAACAAATTAGAATTCTTCAAGATGAATTGGGGAAAGAGGAAGAAATTTCTCCTGAGTTTAAAAAAATCAAAGAAAAAATTACTAAAGCAAAAATGCCAAAAGATGCTAAAGCAAAGGCAGTTGAAGAATTTGATAAACTTAGAAAAACACCGCCAAGTTCGCCGGAATTTACAGTAATAAGAAATTATTTGGATTGGCTCACGGACGTTCCTTGGTTTAATAAAACTAAAGATATTCTTGATATTGAAAATGTTAGAAAAATTTTAGATGATGATCATTACGGCTTAGATAAACCTAAAGAAAGAATTGTTGAACATATTGCAGTTTTGAATTTAGTAAAGCAAATGAAAGGTCAAATTTTGTGTTTTGTAGGACCTCCAGGAGTAGGAAAAACTTCGCTAGGTAAATCAATTGCCAGAGCTTTGGGAAGAAATTTTGTTAGAATTAGTTTGGGCGGAGTTCGTGATGAAGCTGAAATTCGCGGACATAGAAGAACATATATTGGAGCAATGCCAGGTAAATTAATTCAATCAATGAAAAAAGCCGGAACAATAAATCCAGTTATTTTACTCGATGAAATTGATAAAATGAGTATGGATTTCCGCGGCGATCCATCTTCCGCCATGCTGGAAGTTTTAGATCCAGAACAAAATCATAGTTTCTCAGATCATTATTTAGATGTTGAATACGATTTATCGCAAGTTATGTTTATTACTACTGCAAATGTAAGATATAATATTCCATTACCTTTGCAAGACAGAATGGAAATTATTGAATTGCCCGGATATCTTGAACACGAAAAAATTGAAATTGCAAAAAGTCACATTGTTCCAAAACAATTAGAAGCACATGGTTTAAATAAACTAAAAGTTGAATTGCAAGATAAATCTATCCAAAAAATAATATTAGAATATACAAGAGAAGCCGGAGTTAGAAATTTAGAAAGAGAGATTGCATCTGTATTTAGAAAAACTGCAAAAGAAATTGTAATTAACAAATCCAAAATTCGTGGGAAAAATAATATTTTTAACGGATTTATAATTACACCGGAAAAAATTGATAAATATTTGGGTGTACCAAAATTCAGACTTCAAAAGAATTTACGAGAATCAAAAATTGGAAGTGTTACCGGTTTAGCTTGGACAAGTGTCGGTGGCGAAATTCTTAATGTGGAAGTTACAATTATGAGCGGAGTTGGAAAATTAACGCTAACCGGAAAACTCGGCGATGTTATGAAAGAATCTGCACAAGCAGCTTTAAGTTATTTGCGATCAAATGCAAAAGATTTAGGCTTGCCAATTAATTTTCACAAAGGAAAAGAAATCCATATTCATTTGCCCGAAGGCGCAATTCCCAAAGATGGTCCTTCTGCCGGAATTACAATGACTTTGGCAATGTATTCCGCAATAAGTAAAAAACCGGCAAGCGGCGATGTTGCAATGACTGGAGAAATAACTTTGCGCGGAAAAGTTTTGCCAATTGGCGGATTAAATGAAAAATTATTAGCCGCAAAAAGAAATGGAATTTCAACTGTTTTAATTCCAAAAGGTAATGAAAATGATTTGGTGGAAATAAAATCTGCAATAAAAGATGGTTTGAAGATAATTCCAATTGATGATATTAAAGAAGCATTTCAACATGTTTTTGAAAAATCCAAAACAAAAAGAAAAACAAGAAAAGTTTCAAAATGAGTTTGGAAATTAATATTGATAAAAATTTAGAAATTGAAGAAGCTTACAAATTATTATTTCTTCAGATTGAAAATTTGATAAATTCAAATGATCCAATTATTACAAATCTATCAAATATTACAGCTGCGCTGAAACAAACTTTTGTAAAAATTAGCTGGGTTGGATTTTATTTAATCAAAAATAATATTTTATATCTTGGACCATTTCAAGGAAAAGTTGCATGTACAAAAATTGAAATTGGAAAAGGTGTTTGCGGGAAATCGGCAGAAACAAAATTAATTCAAGTTGTTCCAAATGTTCATGAATTTCCCGGACATATAGCTTGCGATATTGAAACAAATTCAGAAATTGTAATTCCGCTGATGAAAGAAAATAATGTTTTGGGAGTTTTAGATTTGGATAGCAAAGAATTTTCATCATTTGATGAAACAGATAAATTTTGGCTTGAAAAAATTTGCAAATTAATTGTAGAAAAATTAGAATTAAATCAGTTTAAAATCGATCAATTATTATGAATTTTATTGTAACAGCAAGAAAATGGCGCCCACAATTATTCGAAGATGTTGTCGGTCAGCAGCATATAACAACAACTTTAAAAAACGCAATTGAAAATAATAGAATTGGTCATGCATATATTTTTGCCGGACCTCGTGGTGTTGGAAAAACTACAACTGCAAGAATTTTGGCAAAACGATTGAATTGTACAAATCCAAATGGCGGAGAACCTTGCAATAATTGTGATGCTTGCGAAAATTTTCTAAAATCTCAATCATTAGATATTATAGAAATTGACGGTGCATCAAATAGAAGAATTGATGAAATTAGAACTTTACGCGAATCTGTAAAATACGCGCCAACAAGCGGTGAGTATAAAGTTTATATTATCGATGAAGTTCACATGCTAACAACAGAATCGTTCAATGCACTTTTAAAAACTTTGGAAGAACCTCCGGAACATACAATTTTTATTTTTGCAACAACAGATATTCATAAAGTTCCGTTAACAATTATATCTCGCTGCCAAAGATTTGATTTTAGAAGAATAGAACTTTTTGAAATAAAAAATTTATTAAAGAAAATTGCTGAAGCTGAAAACATTACAATTGATGATGAATCATTAACATTAATTGCAAAAAAAGCAGATGGCGCACTCAGAGATGCGGAAAGTGTTTTTGATCAAGTTGTTTCTTTTTGCGGAAATAATGTTGATTCGGCAATTCTAAAACAAATGCTTAATTTAATTGATGATGAAGTTTACTTTCAAATTAGTGATGCAGTTTTAAATAATACTTTTAAAACTGCGTTTGAAGTTTCGGAAAAAATTTATTCAAGCGGTTGGAATTTTATTGATTTTACAAATGGATTAATTGAACATTTTAGAAATATTAGCACGGTAATAATTACAAGATCAACAAATTTTATTGAAAGTTCTGAAAATCTCAAATCAAGATATTTAGCATATTTAGAAAAATTTTCAGAAGGTGATTTGCTAAGAATTTTATCTTTTTTATCCAAAATTCAAAACGAAATTAAAATTGCACAAAATCAAAAACTGAAAATAGAAATTTCTCTTTCTCATCTGATTGGTTTTATCAAGTCGGCAACAATTTCTGAACTAATTACCAAAGTTGTAAATTCAGAAGAAATTACTGATAAAAAAAAAAGTGAAGTAATTGATAATAATACTGTTAAAAAACTTGAAGAAACCATCGAAAAAAATGTTGCTATTTCAGAACCAACCCATCAAAAAAAAGATGAAAAAGTTATTTCAAAAGTAAAATCTGCTACTTCTACAAAGATTAAAATAAAAGACGAATTAAAGCCTAATAATTCCCCAAATATTGAAATCATAAAAGAAAAATGGAATTTATTAAAAGAAGTAATCATTAAAGAAAAGTTCACTTTAGCAATTATTGAACACACGTTTCCGGATAAAATAGAAAAAAATATTCTGCATATTTTAGTTGATAATAAAGAAGATATTCCTATTTTAAATTCTTCATCTGAATATATTTCAAAAAGGTTATCAACTTTTTTTGATTCAAATCTTTATACAAAATTTGAATTTAGAAAAGCTCAAAAAATTAGTTCAAACGGAAATAGTGTAAATGATTTTGAAGATGATGAAATTTTAAAATATCCAATAATTAAAAGTATTGTTGAAGAATTAGGCGGTAGAGAAATTAAATAGATTTTCTATAAATCAGATATTTAAAATAAAAAACCTCAATCATAAAAATTGAGGTTTTCAAATATTAAACTGGCGACTTCCTACTCTCCCACACTTACAAATGCAGTACCATCGGCGTTTAAGGTCTTAACTACTCTGTTCGGAATGGGAAGAGGTGTTTCCCCTTAGCTATAGCCACCAGAAATTATCATAAAAATTAAGATTGAATGAGAAATCTACAAATATACCTTCTTTAAATAAATTTAATGGTTAAGTCTCACGACCTATTAGTACTGCTTAGCTAAATACATTACTGCACTTACACCTGCAGCCTATCAACCTTGTAATCTTCAAGGAGTCTTTAGTGCCATAAATGGCAAGGGATACCTTATCTTGAAGTATGCTTCGCACTTAGATGCTTTCAGCGCTTATCATTTCCGAACGTAGCTACCCAACCATGCCACTGGCGTGACAATTGGTACACTAGAGGTTCGTTCACTTCGGTCCTCTCGTACTAGAAGCGAATCTTCTCAAGTATCCTGCGCCCGCAGAGGATAGAGACCGAACTGTCTCACGACGTTCTGAACCCAGCTCACGTACCGCTTTAATTGGCGAACAGCCAAACCCTTGGGACCTTCTTCAGCCCCAGGATGCGATGAGCCGACATCGAGGTGCCAAACCTTACCGTCGATATGAACTC
>JBGSKB010000122.1:0-1583 GCA_041741395.1 Melioribacteraceae bacterium | reverse complement strand
TGAATATAATTTTGCTAAAGTTGCGGCAACTTCCCATCTATGGTTTGGAGTATGAACACCACCGATTCTAATTCCTTCACCAGCATTTATTAAAAATTTATCAAGTTGATTATCAATATTTTCCAATTCTTGAAATTTATTTTCTTTAATAATTTTCGCAGCGGGACATAAGCTTTCCAACAAAAATGCAGTATCCGGCGCAGATTTTCTATTTCCCCCGGAATCAAGAGTTCCATCAGGATATTGCAATTCCAATAATTTTTCAATTGTAGTATTTAGTAATGGTAAAATTTCTGATGATTTAAAATATTGTGATTTTGGATGACAAAAACCAGCAGTCAAATTTGCAAATATTCCGCTTAAATTTCTATAATACTGAACTCTTTGTTGTTCAATATTACCATTTAAAAATTTTTCAATTGTTAAGTCATTTCCTCTAATTAAGCTATTCAATAAAGTTTCATCAATTGAAGAATTATGTAATTGTGATAAATTAAATAAACTTTTAGGAGCTAATGTTGCACCTAATGCAAACATGCTAGTTTTGATAAAATCTTCTCTGCTTAGTTTTTTCATTTCGGTTACCAACTTGTAGAAGATAAAATTAACTAAAACGCTTTAATAATTTAGGAAAAAATTTAAAGTACTACAATATTTTTATTAAAAAAATTTATGCTTAGTCACAAAGGAATAGTTAGATAACTATGTATGATTGAATTTTATTATTTATGATATCTCTAAAATATTAGAATTGCTGTCATGCTTTCTATCATCCGTTAGCTAATGGAAATGGATTGCTTCTCCAAAGGAGTCCTTCGGACATCATCTAACAAGTGAGATTTTGAAATAAACTTGCCAGCTGCAAACGAGTCCAAAATGGCATGCAATAAATTTTTATGTAAAAGTAATTTTTTAGATTTTTCTTATTTAATAATATTTGCGAATTATTATTTATTCGTAATACTTTTTATCCACGTTATACAAAGATCTTTCCATTGCTCTAATCTTCCTTTACCAATTGCTAATCCGAAACCATGACCACCTTTTTCAAAAATATGCATTTCGCTTGGAATTTTATACTTCCGCAAGTTTTTGTAAAAGATTAAGCTATTTTCAACTGGAACACCGCTATCATCTTCTGCATGTACTAAAAAAGTTGGCGGAGTTTTTTCCGAAATATGTAATTCATTAGAGTAATAATTTATAAGATTTGTATCTGCATTTTCACCAATTAAATTTGTTCTTGAACCGGAATGTAAATTTGGTTCTTTAAAAGTAATTACGGGATACATAAGAATCATAAAATCTGGTCTGCAATTAATTGAATCGATTTTGTCTGATGTGAAAAATTCATCTTCAAAATGAGTACCTAACGTTGAAGCCAAATGTCCACCGGCTGAAAAACCCATTATCCCAATTTTGTTTGGACTAATTCCCCATTTTTCTGAATTATATCTTGTTAGCCTTACTGCTCTTTGCGCATCTAAAAATGGTGAAATTCTTCCTTCAATATTATTTGGTGTGTGAGGCAAACGATACTTAACTACAATTCCGGCAATACCAAATGAGTTGAACCACTTTGC
>JBGSKB010000121.1:0-9258 GCA_041741395.1 Melioribacteraceae bacterium | reverse complement strand
ATGTTAAAAAAAAAAATTTTGCAGATATTAAACAAATTTATTTTCAAAATAATTTTTTGTCAAATTTGGATACGCATTTGAACTTAACGGAAATTTGTATCCTCCGGTAAAATATTGAAATCCACGCAAAGCAATCATTGCAGCATTATCTCCGCAATATTCAAGATTCGGAATGATAACTTTTTTATTAAATTTTTTCCCAATCAATTTTATTTCATCACGTAATTTTTGGTTTGCTGCAACTCCACCAACTAAAGAAATGCAATTAACTCCAAATTCATTTAACGCCAAAACAAGACGTTTAGAAATTGCTTTAACAGCAGCGTTTTGAAATGATGCTGCAATATTCATTTTATCAACTTCATTAATATTTTTTGTTTTTTCAATATTTTCAATTGATCTTAATACAGAAGTTTTTAATCCGCTAAATGAAAAATCATATTTATTTTTCGCTTTTCCGATTGGATAATCTATAAAATTTTCATCACCGGTTTCAGCAAACTTTTGAATTATTGGTCCACCCGGATAACCAAGATTTAACATTTTTGAAACTTTATCAAAAGCTTCACCCATAGCGTCATCAATTGTGGAGCCGAGTTTAATTATTTCAAATTCACTTTTTACTAAAAGTAATAATGTGTGTCCGCCGGAAACAACTGCACAAAGAAATGGGAAAACTGGTTTCTCTTTCATTAAAAATCCGGAAAAAATATGTCCCTCAATATGATTAACTGGAATAAACGGTTTATTTAACGCAAGTGCTAGACTTTTCCCAAATGTTAAACCGACTAGAAGCGCACCAATTAAACCTGGACCAGCAGTTGCGGAAATTAGTTCAATATCGGTTAATTTTAATTTAGTAATTTCTAGAGATTGTTTTAACAAAGGAATTATTTGCTGAAGATGTGCTCTGCTTGAAAGCTCAGGAACTACTCCGCCAAATTTATTATGAAAATGCTGCGAAGAAATTAAATTTGTTAAAACTTCCCCATTATTTAAAATGGAAACTGAAGTTTCATCGCACGAGCTTTCTATTCCAAGAACAATCATTAATTAAACTTAAAAATGCTTTTAGCAATATGACCGGCAACTTCCGGATTTTCTTGCATTCTTCTTATTGAATATGCGTACCACTTTTTACCATATGGGACATAAATTCTTATTTTGTGACCATCTGAATTTATTTTATCTCTAAGTCTTTCTGTAACTCCATACAGCATTTGGAATTCATATTTATCTTTTTGCAATTTCATTTCTTCAATAATTCTATAAGCGCCATTAACTAAATAATCATCGTGAGTTGCAATTCCAACATAACTTTTATTTTGCAGCATTGTTTCCAATAGTTTCAAAAAATTGTCTCTAATTGATTGTTTATTTTTATACGCAATTTCTTCCGGCTCAATATAAATTCCTTTGCATAATCTATAATTTGTTTTGGTCATATTTAAATCTTTCACATCATCCATTGTTCTTTTAAGATAAGCTTGAACAACAATTCCGACATTATCAAATTCACTTTGCAATCTTTTAAAAATTTTAATTGTTGCAGAAGTATATGGAGAATCTTCCATATCAACTCTCACAAAATTTTTAAATTCTTTTGCTTTAGTTAAAACTTCCTTTAATTGTTGATAGAAAAATTCTTCATCAATACTTAGACCTAATGATGTTGGTTTGATTGAGAGATTTGCTTTTAAATTATTTTCACTAATTGCATTTAGAACTCTTAAACATTCTTCTTTTTCGTGAATTGCTTCGTCTTTTGTTTTGATGGCTTCACCTAAAACATCTAAAGTTGCAAAAATTCCTTTTGAATTTAACTGTTTTACAACATTAATTGCATCTTGCAATGTTTCTCCGGCAATATATTTTTTTGCAAAAATATGAACAATTGTTTTGGGCAATAACTTTACAAAAGATACTATTGTTTGATTTACAAAATCCACATTTACCTCAATTTTAGTACATGAAAAATAAATGTTCGTATCGTTCTAAGCAAGGAATGGATTATTCTTTTGAAGGATTGTGATTTAAATTGTTTGAAATATTTTTAGGAAGAATTCGGATTTTGATTTTAAATCTTCTAAACTTTTGTTGTTTTCAATAATAAAATCTGATTTGGATTTTTTTATTTTCTCCAGTATTTGATTTGCGATTCTTTTAGAAATATCAGCTTTCGAAATATGATCTCTATTACTCACTCTTTCAATTCTTATTTCTTCATCGGCAGTAACTAATAAAATGAAATCAAAAAGTTCTTCCATTTTAGCTTCAAAAATAAGTGCGGCTTCAACAAAAATTATTTTTTCTGAAATTTGATACTTTTTTATTTCTTCAGATATTTTATTTATTGTTGCCGGATGAACAATTGAATTTAACTTTTTTAATTTTTCTTCGTTATTAAATACAATATTTGCAAGATATTTTGCATTTAATTGATTGTTTTGAAAAGTTTCATCACCAAATTCTTTTTTGATTCTATTTGCAACTTCAATATCATTTTGAATAATATTCTTTGCAATTAGATCAGCTTTAATTACAATAAATCCGCTATCTTCATATATTTTAGAAACTGAAGATTTACCGGAACCAATTCCACCAGTTATGCCAATTACTAGTTTTTTCATATCTTATAAAAATATGAGATTGTCTCAAAAGTAATAATTTGTAAAAAATAGAACGCTGAAAACGCTGATTTTCTATCATTTCCACAGATTTAAAAATTGAAAAATTACTTATTAGACTGCCTCATTAATATTTTATTAAATTTATTTTGCGTAAGCAATTTTTCTAACTTCACGAATAACCGTAACTTTTATTTGTCCGGGATATTCCATTTCCTCTTGAATTTTGTGTGCGATATCTTCAGCAAGTTTTTCAGAAAATTGATCATCTGCTTTATCCGGTTCAACAACAACTCTTACTTCCCTTCCGGCTTGAATTGCATAAGTTTTAGCAACACCTTCAAAAGTATTGGCAATACTTTCAAGATTTTCCAAACGCTTAACGTAACCTTCAAGCGGTTCGCGCCTTGCACCAGGTCTAGCACCGCTTACAGCATCGGCAGCTTGAACAAGTGCAGAAATTGCATGTGTCATTTCAACATCTTCATGGTGACTTGCAGCAGCATTAATTACTACCGGATGTTCTTTATATTTTTTCAATAATTCAGCGCCAAGTAATGCATGCGGACCTTCAATACTTTTATCGACTGTTTTTCCAATATCATGCAATAAACCGGCACGTTTTGCAATTTGCTGATCAAAACCAAGCTCTGCAGCCATAAATCCAGTTAGATATGCAACCTCAATACTATGCTGTAATAAATTTTGACCATAACTTGATCTGTATTTCATTCTTCCAATAAATTTAACAAGATCTCTATTTACACCGTGTATTCCTAATTGGATTAAAACATTTTCACCTTCTTTTTGAATTTCTTCATCAAGTTCTTGTTCAACTTTTTTAACAACTTCCTCAATTCTTGAAGGATGAATTCTTCCATCTGCAATTAATCTTTCCAATGAGATTCGTGCAATTTCTCTTCTAAATTGATCAAAAGCTGATAGAATTACTGCTTCTGGAGTATCATCAACAATTACATCAACACCGGTCGCAGCTTCAAAAGCTCTAATATTTCTGCCTTCTCTTCCTATAATTCTGCCTTTCATTTCATCATTTTGAATTTGAAGAACTGAAACAGTGGTTTCAACAGAATGGTCAACTGCGGTTCTTTGGATTGCTTGAACAATTATTTTTTGAGATTCTTTTTTTGCTTCAGCTTTTGCTTTATCTTTAATTTCATTTACAAATTGTGATGCGTCGGATTTTGCTTTATCGATAACATTTTCCATCAGCATTTTTTTTGCTTCATCTTTTGTAAGACCTGCAGTTTTTTCTAATCTAACATTTTGTTCCGCAATTGATTTTTCAACATCTTCTAATTTTTTGTCTAATATTTCTTGTTGTTTCTTAATTTGTTTTTCAATTTCTTTATGCTCTTTTTCTTTCTCGGTTACCAATTCATATTTTTTTTCTAAACTTTGCTCGCGTTGTTCAATTTTCTTTTCATAAACTTGAATCTTTTGCAGTTTAGAATTTTTTTCGTTATCAAATTCTTGTTTCTTTTTTAACCATTCATCTTTAACTTCTAATAATTTTTCTCGTTTTATATTTTTTGCTTCTTTTTCAGCGTCCGAAATAATATTAGCTGCGTTTTCTTTAGCAACACTAATTTTATTTGAAGCTATTTTTGAGTGAAGAACCCAGCCAATTGTGAATGCTATTGCGAAAGTAACAACAACTACTGCTGCTATAATTAAAAGATAACTGTAATCCATAATACCTCCATAAACAGAAATAAAACCGCAACTGCCAACTAAGGATGGAAAAACTCATCCTTATTATTGTGGGAAACTGCCCAATGCTTTTTACTTCCACTAGTCCGTTTCCGGAACTCGATAAATCGAGTTGAGGCCTGTAATACACACTGTGAGTCAGAAACCCTAAATGAACTCTGTTAGTTTTTCATGTATTAATTGGCAGTGCGGAAATTTTATGATGGAATGGACTCAATATCAGATTTGTCTAAAAGTAGCTTTATTTTTTTAATTTTATCAGTTGCTTGTATGCTAAATTCTCTAAACTTATTTTTTTCAACGGATAAATCATAAGCAATATTTAACGCAGCAATTATAGCTATAGTTTCTGTAGGCTGATCTTTTAATTCCGCTTTTGTTTCATCCATAATTTTATTTACATAGTTAGCCAGTTCTGTTGCAATTTCTTCATTTTCTACGAGCAATGAAAATTCTTTATCAAATATTTTTACTTTAAGCTTCTTTTTTTCTGACATTTTGTCTATTCTGTACTAAAACTTCAACACAATTTTGTTAATTAATACTACGATCTTATATGATAATCAATTCTAGCAATTAGATCATCAATTTGATTTTTCAAATTTTGTCTTTCTTGCAAATCTAAAGTTGTTTTTTTAATTCCGACCGCTGATGATTTTTCATCAACAGTGTTTAATTTTTTTTCTAATTCTTTAATTTTTAAAACAAGAACTTCGTTTTCAGTTGTTAAACTTTCTACCTTTTGTTTAAGAATACTTTTTTCATTTGTAACATTTTCATTTTCTGCTACGTATCCTTGAACCATTTGTTCTAATGATTCTATCTCCTTCATGAATAAATCGTATTTTGTTGATTCACTCACTTTAACCTCTTAATTCTGCGTTAAATTTAGTTTTAACAGCTTCAATTGTTTTCCAAAAATCTGCGTCAATTTCTTCTTCACGCAAAGTTCTGGTCTCTTCAAAATATTCTAATTGAAAAGCTAGGCTTTTTTTATCCCAACCTATACTTTCGCTTTCAAAGATATCAAATAAATTTACATTTTTCAATAGATTAGAGCTAGATTCTTTTATTGTACTTAATACTTCAAAATAGGTAATTTTTTTATCTAAAATGAAACTAAAATCTCTATACACTTTTGGATATTTTAAAATTGGAATATTTTTCTTCAGTAACCGATCAAGATTTCTAATTTCCGATAAATTATATTCAACAACAAAAACATCTTTTCCGATATCAAATTTTTCCAAAACTGATTGATTTACTTTTCCCCCAAAACCAACAATTTTATTATTTATTTTTTGAGTAAATCCAAATTCGAAAATATTTTTATCACAATCAAAAACTTTTTCAAAATTTCCGCTGAGATTTAGTGATGATAGAATTTTATCATTAAATCCGATGAGATCGTAAAAATCAAAATTCTGACTCTTTTGATACCAAGCTGAGTTTATACTTTCACCGGAAATTGCCAAAATTAAATTTTGGTTTTCTTCAAAATCTTCAAAATTATTTATAGCATTATTATTAGTAAAAAAAATTTCGCCAATTTCAAAAAATCTTAAATTAGTTTCTTTCACTTTTATATTTCGCGAAATATTTAGTAAAATTCCCGGAAGCAATGAAGTTCTAAGCGTTGACATTTCTGTACTTTGCGGATTTAAAACTTTAATTGGATTTGTATTACCAATAATTTTTTCATCACTTAATAAAGAATTACTAATTACTTCGTTGAATTCTAAAGCAACAAGTTTATTTTTTATTAAATTTTCAAATTCGGTTTCGTCAATTTTTTTATCAAGTGATAATGAAATTTTTTGAACCGGAGGAATTTCATCTAAGCCAAAAATTCTTACTATTTCTTCAATTAAATCAATTTCGCGTTCAATATCATTTCTGAAAGTTGGAATTTTAACTTCAATTTTTTCTTCAGATTGATTTGTTATTTCAAATTTTAAGCCGGTTAAAATTGATTTTATTTTCTCTTGAGAAATTTTAAAACCAAGAATTTTTTCAATTCTTGAAAATCTAACACTAAGAATTTTTTCTTCAATTTTATTTGGATAAATATCAATAACTTCAGAAATAATTTCACCACCAGCAATTTGTTGAATTAATTCAGCAGTTCTTAATCCGGCAAATAAAGTTCCATTCGGATCAATCCCTCTTTCAAATCTGTAAGATGCGTCAGAAGATAAACCTAAATGCTTGGCAGTTTTTCTAACAGAAGAAGGATTAAAATATGCGCTTTCAATTAAAATATTTTTCGTTTCTAAAGTTACTTCAGAATTTTCTCCGCCCATAACTCCGGCAATTGCAATAGGTTTTTCAGCATCGCAAATCATTAAATCTGATGGAAGCATATTTCTTTCTTTAGAATCTAATGTTGTGAATTTTCCTTCGCCAATAGAATTTTTAACAATAATTTTACTTCCGCTAATTTTATCTAAATCAAAAGCGTGTATAGGCTGACCAACTTCATGAAGAACAAAATTTGTAATATCTACAATATTATTTATTGGTCGCAAACCAATTTTGTTAAGTTTATCTTTCAGCCAATTTGGTGATTCACCAACTTTTACTTTTTTTACAACAATTCCAGAATAACGCGGACAAGCTTGTAGATTTTCTATTTCAATTTCAGCAAATTTATTTTTTTCAACAACTTTAAATTCAGTTTGAATTTTAGGAAGCTTCAATTCTTTATTAAATATTGCGGATAAATCTCTTGCCAAACCAATATGACTTAATTCATCAGATCTGTTTGGAGTAATTGCAACTTCTAAAATTACGTCATCCATATTTAAAGCTTTAGCAAGCGGCTCACCAATTTTGAGATTTTCATCCAAAACCATAATGCCAGAATGATCTTCAGAAAGTCCAAGTTCATCTTCGGCACAAATCATTCCAGAAGATTTTTCTCCGCGAATTTTTGCTTCTTTGATTTCAAAGTTTCCGTTTTGTATTATTGCTCCAACTTTCGCAAAGGCAACTGTTTGTCCCGCTTTAACATTTGGCGCACCGCAAACAACATCATAAATTTTATTTCCATCATTAACTTTGCATACGGAAAGTTTATCAGCATTTGGATGCTTTTTAACTTCTTCAACTTTTGCAACAATAATATTTTTAAAATCACTTGATTTATCTAAAACTTCTTCAACTTCTGATCCGGATGTAGTTAATTTATCTACAATTTCAGCAACAGAAATTCCATCCAGATCAATGTAATCTTTTAACCAATTAAGTGAAACTATCAAAACCTTATCCTCAGTCTATTTGAATTGATTTAAAAATCTTTTATCATTATCAAAAAATAATCTAATATCATCAATTCCATATTTTAGCATTGCCATTCTTTCAATTCCCATTCCGAATGCGTAACCAATATATTTTTCCGAATCGATATTTAAATTTTCCAACACATTTGGATCAACCATTCCGCAGCCAAGAATTTCAAGCCATTTTCCCTCTTTACCTTTTGGCTGCCACCAAATATCAACTTCTGCACTTGGCTCAGTAAATGGGAAGAAACTTGCTCTAAATCTATATTTAACATCGTCGCCAAAAAGTTGTTTTGCAAAATACACAAGAGTACCTTTTAATTCTGCAAATGTAATATCTGTATCTATTACTAAGCCTTCTACTTGATGAAATAAACAATAACTCTTTGCACTTATTGCTTCATTTCTGTAAACTCTACCAGGCATAATTGATCTAAACGGCGGTTTACTATTTTTCATCAATCGAACTTGAACAGGAGATGTATGAGTTCTTAATAAAAATGACTCATTAATAAAATATGTATCTTGCATATCTCTCGCAGGATGATCATCAGGAAAGTTCAGCATTTCAAAATTATTTTCATCGGATTCAATTTCTGGTCCTGTATAAACTGAAAATCCCAAACCTTTAAAAATTGATTTTATTTCATTCAGAGTTTGAGATAAAACATGAAGTGTTCCAATTTCTTTTTCTCTGCCGGGAAGGGTTAAATCAATTTGATCTTTTTGAGATTTGCTATTTGATGCTATTTTATTTTTTAATTCATCAAAAATATTTTGGGCAATATTTTTTTCATCATTTAATACTTTGCCATATTTAGGTTTTTCATCTTTAGGAAGTGTTTTGAATTCTTCAAAAAGCTGAGCATAAATTCCATTTCTGGAAAAATATTTTATTCTAAGATTTTCAAGGGAAGGAGAATCAGAGATATTAATAGAATCTTGTAAAAATTCTTTTTTTATTTGTTCAATTTTTTCTTTCATACCGATTCTTAAATTTAAAAAAATACCCCTAAAATTAATCTACCATTAAAAGGAAGATTTTTAGGGGTAAAAAATTAAGCAGAAACGAATTTTACGATATCAGCAAAGGCATTAGGATTTTCAACTGCCAAACTTGCAAGAATTTTTCTATTAATATCAATTCCTTTTTCACTCATGGAATTTATTAAACGTGAATATGTTGTTCCGTTTAATCTAGCAGCAGCATTAATTCTTACAATCCAAAGACTTCTGAAAGTTCTCTTTTTATTTTTTCTATCTCTGTAAGCAAATTGTAAACCTTTTTCAACAGAATGTTTTGCAACAGTATAAACTTTACTTCTTGAACCCCAGTAACCTTTTGCAAGTTTTAATAATTTTCTTCTACGTGCACGAGAGGCAACGTTATTTTTTGCTTTAGGCATTTTACACAAACTCCTTTTATTGTAACATTGTTTTTACGCGTTTGAAATCAGCATCAGAAACAAGTGTAGCTTTTCTTAAACCTCTTTTTGTTTTAGTGCTTTTTTTGGTAAGAATATGAGATTTAAAAGCTTTATTTCTTTTAATTTTTCCGGAACCAGTTTTTCTAAAAGTTTTAGAAGCCCCTCTATTACTTTTCATTTTTGGCA
>JBGSKB010000120.1:0-1889 GCA_041741395.1 Melioribacteraceae bacterium | reverse complement strand
TTCCTTTATATTTTTTTCAAATCCGCTTCTTAAATTATCAAGAACATGAACTTCGGCATTTTTTTCCGACCAATATTCAACAATATGACTTCCAATAAATCCGGCTCCTCCAGTTACAACAATTTTCATAAAACTTCCTTTTTTGATTTAATTTTTCTTTGAAAGATAACAATTTTTAACAGTTTAAATACTTACAAATTAGGTGAAATATTAGTGAAAAAACCACTTAAAATTCCCCAAAACAAATTTTGTGTAACTTTAATTAAAACAATAATTTAGTAAAATTTTTCTCAATACTGAGTTTTCTAAAAAGCATTTTACATTAAACATAATCGAAATATTAAGAATTTTATTCTCTTATAAAATAATGTTTTGCAGATTTTACAAATAATTAATTTGTTCAGAAAAAGAAATTCCAATAATTTCACTTTTAGGAAGCAGCGAGTTTGTAATTATTTTAGCTATAAAATTACTTAAGTAACCATTTTTATTTCGTTTAATTATCAATATTTCTGACTTCTTTCAACTCGCAACATTAAATAAAAATTTTATTTTATTATAAAACAACGCATTAGAAATTAGTTGAAAAATTAATTTGTTCAGAATGATATTTAAACATATTTTGATGAAGAACCGAACATCTAAACCAATGTTGATAACTTGTTGATAAATTGAAATCGTGAAACGTTTCATACAGTAATGTGCAAAGAAAATTTTCTCCATTTACAGTGATTGTTTGTGATTAAGAATTAAATTAAATCCGTAACGCATTAAAATAAAACAAGTTAGAGAATATCTCTGAATGTGGATAATTTGTTGATAAAATAAATTGAAGAAACCCAAATAGTACATTAAATACTTTTTAATTCATTTAATTTCCTGTTAAAAACTGTGGATAACTTAAAAATTTCAATAAATCCTTTGACTAAATCGCAAGATAACAATTCTATTCCAATTTGGAAGGAATGTTTAAAATTGATTAAGCAAAACGTTTCAAATATTACATATAATACTTGGTTTTTACCAATTAAACCCTACGATTTGGATAGAAAAACTCTTAGAATTTCGGTTCCAAATAATTTCTTTATTGAGTGGATTGAAGAACATTACAATACATTAATTAACAAAACTTTGAATCAAGTTTTGGGCTCTGAAGCAAAATTAATTTATATAATTAGCGAAGAAGAAAAAGAAGATCTTCAATTATTTGATACACCAGTTGTTGCAAAACCAAAACCCGAACAAAAATCTGTTGAATTGGATTTTGAAACAAATATTAGTCCGCGTTACACTTTTGATAATTTTATTAAAGGTGAATCAAACCAACTTGCACGAGCAGCTGCAATTGCAATTTCTGATAATCCCGGTGAAACTTCTTTTAATCCTTTATTTATATATGGCGGTGTTGGTTTAGGCAAAACTCATTTAATTCAAGCAATTGGAAATAATATTCTGAACAAATATCCAAATAAAAAGATAATATATCTTTCGGCGGATATTTTTACAACTCAGTTTGTTGAAGCAATTCAATCGAATAATGTTGGTGATTTTTCCAGCTTTTATAATAATATGGATGTTTTAATAATTGACGATATTCAATTTTTAACCGGAAGAGAAAAGACCCAAGATCTATTTTTTCATATTTTTAACATCCTTCATCAATCAAGAAAACAAATTATTCTTTCAAGCGATAGACCACCAAAAGATTTAAAAGGAATGAATGATAGATTAATTTCCAGATTTCAATGGGGATTAACCGCAGATGTTCAAGCTCCGGATTTTGAAACAAGAATTGCAATTTTAAAGAACAAAAGCGATAGTTTTGGAATTTCACTTTCAAATGATATCTTAGATTATATTGCATACAACATCACATCTAATATTAGAGA
>JBGSKB010000119.1:0-4565 GCA_041741395.1 Melioribacteraceae bacterium | reverse complement strand
AATTCAGCAAACCGCAAATTTATAAAATAAAATATAAAAATAATACAGATCTTTTTTGCCGAATGATTTTACCGACAGATTTTGATCAAACAAAAAAATATCCCGTTATTGTTTATGTTTACGGTGGACCTCATGCTCAATTGGTAACAAATAATTGGTATTTCGGACGTTATGATTTTTGGTTTCAATTCATGGCACAAAATTGTTATATAGTTTTTACACTCGATAATAAAGGCTCAGCTAATAGAGGATTAGAATTTGAACAAGCAACTTTTAGAGATTTAGGAACCGTTGAAATTGAGGATCAATTACTTGGTGTAAATTATCTTAAAAATTTAAATTATGTTGATTCTTCAAGAATTGGAGTTTTTGGCTGGAGTTACGGCGGATTTATGACAACTTCTCTAATGTTGCGGACAAATAATACTTTTAAAGTAGGCGTTGGCGGAGGTGCTGTAATTGATTGGAAGTTTTATGAAATTATGTACGGTGAAAGATATATGGATACACCGGAAACAAATCCAGAAGGTTATAAAAATTCAAGTCTTTTAAATTATGTTGAAAATTTAAATGGAAAACTTTTATTAGTCCACGGAACTTCTGATCCAACTGTTGTTTGGGAAAATACTTTGGAATTTGCTAAGAAAGCAGCAATTTTAAATAAACCTTTAGATTATTATCCTTATGTCGGACATGGTCATGGAGTTGGTGGAAAAGATGCGTTGCATCTTTATACAAAAATCTCAAACTACTTTTTTGATAATCTTTAAATTTAGAAATTGGCTCCGCCATAAAGCGGAGCTAATTCCCCCATTTCCCTTTGTTAAAATTTATTTAAAATAAAAAATAATTTAGAATATTTTTTAACGGATAAAATTATTCACAAGTTATTTTTAATTATAATTTTTCATAAGGTAAATTTAACTTTCACTTTTTATGCCAATAATTTGAAATATTTTTATAATTCATATTTTTTCAATCAAATTATAATTTCAGATTAAAATTCCGTTATTATTTAAAATTTATTCGAAAATTTGCTACAAAACTTTTTATTATATGTAGAAATGAATCTCAAAAGGATATTTCCAAATTGTGAATTCCAATTTTGAAACAATTTTTAAAAACTGATGAATTCAAAAAAATGCATATTTTAACGAATATGAATTATAATAATAAAATTATTGCATTCGCAAAAAATCACCTTTAACTTTGTGAAAATAATTGATTGGAAAGCTGAAAATGATAAATGATACAAAATTAAACTTGTTTGAAAATTTAAATGTTCTCCGCAAGTTAGCAAAACAAGGCAATACATCATTCCCCGATGATTTGTGTTTATTTTTAAGTGATGAACTAAATCTTAAGTCAGTTTTGCTATTTGAGGAAAATTCACCAAACAATTTTCAACAAATTGGAAAAACATCTAATGTTGAAGATCAGTCAATTCCTAATTTAATATCCGTAAATGAATATTCTAATTTTAAAAATGAATTAGGCTTCACCGGAAATATTTTTAAAGAATGTATAATTGATTCAAATTTTCAATTCGATAATTTTCAAACAATAATTTTTAATTTAGATGAAAATAAATTTGGCATTTTAGTTTTAGTTCATAAATTTCTTCCTCCCGAAGAAGACAGAAAAAAGTTTTTCACCATTTCTCAATTTGTTCAAAACTGTTTTTCGACTTGGAAAAATTCAGAAAGTGTTAAAACAAATTACCTAACTTCAAATGATGATCTAATTTCGCAAACTATTAAAGGATTTCAAAAAGAGCTAAAAACTATAAATGGATTGTTGACTTTAGCAAAGGAAGAAAATACAACCAATAGCATAAATAAATATTTGGATCAAATTAAAAACTCTCATCAATTTATTTCATCCTCACTTGAAGATTTGAATGTTATTCTATCTTTAAGTAATTCTGAAACTAATAAGACAAAATCTTTAATAAATATTAATAGATTTTTAGAAGATTTTGTAAAAGCTAAAAACGAAGAGTTGCCGGATTCAAAATTTTCTTTAAATAGTTTACCGCAGAAAGAAATTCATTTTAATGAAAAAACTTTAAAGTCAATTTTAAATTCTGCACTAGATCTTTCACTTGATTTATCTCAAACAAATGAAGTTAAATTAAATTCCAATATAATTTCTGAAAATAATCTTCACTTTACCATAATTGGACAAAATGTAAGATTGAATAAAAGTGAATTAAATCAGCTTCACACTCCATTTGGAAAGCGTGAATTTTTAAATAAAACAAGTGGGCTATCACTGAATTTACTTAGCAAAACCATTGATTTATTTGATGGAACTCTAAAATTAAATATTGAAGAAAATAATTTTATAATTAATATAACGTTACCTTTTCAATCGGAAATACAAAAATCAATTCATGAAATTTTAATGGAAAATGTCAATTCAAATAAGGATAAAATTCTTGTAATTGAAAGCGATCAAGCTTCATCTACACTTTTAAATAATTATTTATCAAAATGGAATTACCAAACTGAAATTGTAAACTCCGGTGAATATGCAATTAAACTTCTTCAGCAAAATAAATATGTAGCAGTGATTTTAAATATTGAACAAGGAAGTGAAAATAGTTTAGAAATTCTACAAAAAATTAAAAACAATAAATTAATTAGGAATACTCCGGTAATAGTTTTTTCCTTAGAAGCAGATAAAGAAAAAATTTATTTAATGGGTTCCGTTGAATATTTGGTAAAACCAATAAACTATAATAATCTTGTAGAAATTTTAACAAGTTATAAATTGAGAAGAAACTCAACCGTTCTCTGCGTTGATGATGATCAGCCGACATTAAAATTAGTTCAGCAAGCCGTGCAAACTGCCGGATTTAATGTAATTGCGGAATACCGCCCGGAATTAGTTCTTGAATTAATTTTAGATAAAGATTTAGATCTTGCAATTATTGATTTGGACATGCCAAAATTGAATGGCTTTGATTTGATTAAACAAATAAAATCTCATGGTAAATTTGATAGGCTTCCAATAATAATTTACACCGGCAAAGAAGATTATCAACATGATTTACAAAAAATTGATGGAATGTTTGTCGATTTGCTTGATAAAAAAAGTACAAGTTTCAATGAATTAGAAAATACAATTTCTGCAATGATAAATAATATTGAACAAACAAAAACAATTGAGAACATAAAAGAAAAAAGTGATTCACCAACAATTTTAATGGCAGAAGATTATAAACATTCACAAATAATTGTTACTAGACTTCTTAAAAAAAGTGGTTTTGAAAATGTAGTTGTTGTAGAAAACGGCGAAGAAGCATTAAACATTTGTAAAAGAGAAAAAATTGATTTAATTCTTATGGATATGCAAATGCCTGTTATGAATGGCTTTGAAGCGACTCAAAAAATTAGAGAAATTGATGAATATGCCGATACTCCAATAATCGCATTAACTGCTTTTGCCATGACGGGAGATCGAGAAAAATGTCTTGAAGCCGGTGCAACGGATTATATTCCTAAACCAATTGATAGCAAAGAGTTTATTGAAAAAGTAAAATATTATACTCAAATAAAAATTGAGAATTAATTAAATTTATATAAACATCATTTTGTCATTCCGAACTTGTTTCGGAATCTAAAATATTACTATTTCATGATGTTGAAATTTCTTGTAATTATTTTATTACAAAATAATTACCAAAATAAACTTTCAAAAATATTCCTAGTTTTTACTGAATTTCGATTCAAGAAAATCCGCAAAAAATTCCTATATTTCTATTCTAATTTTTAATAATTGGATAAAATGAACGACAAAGTAAGAGTTAGGTTTGCACCAAGTCCAACCGGATATTTACACGTTGGTGGATTAAGAACCGCATTATATAATTATCTTTTTGCAAAAAAAAATAGCGGAAAATTTATATTAAGAATTGAAGATACGGATCAATCGCGTTATGTTGAAGGTGCAGTTGAAAAATTAATAGATTCGCTAAATTGGGTAGGATTAAATTACGATGAAGGTCCGAATGTTGGTGGAAATTTTGGCCCATATTTTCAATCACAAAGATTAGAAATTTATTCTGCCCAAGTTCAAAAATTGTTAGATGAAAAAAAAGCATATTATTGTTTCTGCACTCCGGAAAGATTAACGGCATTAAAAGAAGAACAGCAAAAATTAAAACTTCCTCAAGCGAAATATGATAAACATTGTCTGCATTTATCAAAAGATGAAATTAAGCAAAAATTAGAAAATGGAATTCCAAAAGTTATAAGATTAAATGTTGTACCAAATCAATCAGTTAAATTTTCAGATATTGTTAGAGGAATTGTTGAATTTAATTCAGATACAATCGATGACCAAATTTTAATTAAAAGTGATGGATTTCCGACATATCATTTAGCGAATGTTGTTGATGATCATTTAATGGAAATTTCTCATGTAATTCGCGGTGAAGAATGGCTTTCATCAACACCAAAACATGTTTTACTTTATCAGCATTTTGGATGGGAATTGCCGCAATTTGCTCACCTCCCTCTTTTGTTAAATCCGGATAAGAGTAAATTAAGTAAACGTCA
>JBGSKB010000118.1:0-3172 GCA_041741395.1 Melioribacteraceae bacterium | reverse complement strand
ACAAAGAAAAATGATATTGAAAATGTAAAATTACTAATTGAACTTAATCAGAAAATTAAATAAATATCCCACAATAAATTGAGTTACTACTTTATAGCAAATATTAAAATAAATGATGAAAATGAATATCAAAAATATTTAGATGATGTTGATATTGTATTTAAAAAATTTAATGGAAAATATCTCGCAGTTGATGAGAGTCCAAACATTTTAGAAGGGAGTTGGCATTATACAAAATCCGTTCTAATACAATTTGAAACCAAAAAAGATTTTGATGACTGGTATTATTCGGAAGAATATCAAAAGATTTTAAAATTTAGATTAAATGCTGCTGATTGCGATTCAATTTTAATTAAAGGTAAATGAGTTTAAACTTTTTCTGATTTATTACTTTTCATTTTTTTTTGAGTTTACGACAACAATTTATTTTCGGCGTGTAATAACAAATTTATATTTTCCATCTCAACTTTTACATTTCGCCTTTTACTTTTAACTTTTTATTTTTCACTTTTAATTTACTAATGCGCTTCTAACCAATTTTTTCCAATTCCGGTATCAACAATAATTGGGACTTCAAACTTCATAGAGGTTTCCATAATATTTTTTATCATTGGTGTAAGTTCATCAACTTCATTTTTATGAATATCAAATAAAAGCTCATCATGAACTTGCAAAATCATTTTCGTTTTTGTTTTTCTTTTTTCCAATTCATTGTGAATATTAATCATTGCCAATTTTATTAAATCAGCTGCAGTTCCTTGAATAGGCATATTGATTGCAACTCTTTCCTCAAACTGACGAACAACACGGTTGCTTGAATTTATATTTCGTAAAAATCTTCTTCTTCCTATAATTGTTTTTGCAAAATTATTTTTCTTAGCTTCTTCAATTAAATTATCCATCATTCCTTTTACGTTTTTGAAAGTGTTAAAATATGTATCAATTACTTCTTGCGCATGACTTCTTGGAATTCCCAATCTTCCGGCTAAACCAAAAGCTCCAATTCCATATAAAATTCCAAAGTTAACTTCTTTAGCTTTTCTTCTCATGTCGGAATTAACTTCTTCAGGTTTTACTTTAAATACATGTGCAGCAGTTGATCGATGAATATCTTCTCCATTATTGAATGCACTTAGAAGTGCTTGATCTCCACTTAAATGAGCCATAATTCTTAATTCAATTTGACTGTAATCAGCACTGAGAATTAGAAAATTTTCATCTGTCGGAATAAATGCTTTTCTTATTTCTTTTCCTAATTCAGTTCTTATTGGAATATTTTGCAAATTTGGATTTAAACTTGAAAGTCTTCCCGTTGAAGCCACAGTTTGACTATATGTCGTATGGACATTTCCGGTTATCGGATGAATTAATTTCGGAAGTGAATCTGCATAAGTTGATTTTAATTTTGTTAATTGTCGGTAATTTAAAAGTTCGTCAACAATTTCGTGTTCACCTTGAAGTAACTCAAGTGATTTTGCATCTGTCGAAAATCCGGTTTTCGTTTTTTTCGTCGGCTTAAGTTTTAATTTATCAAAAAGTAGTGACTGAAGTTGTTTTGTTGAATTGATATTAAATTCCTCACCGGAAATATTAAAAATATTTTCAGTCGATTTACTAATCATTTTTTCTAAATCAATGCTGAATTCATTCAAGCCTTTCTTGTCAATTCTCACACCGGTTCTTTCCATTTTTTCTAAAACTTGAACAAGCGGAAATTCAATATTATACGCCACATCATCCAAATCATTTTTATTCAAATCATTTTTAAAAATTTTATATAGTTTAAAAGTTACATCGGCATCTTCACTTGCATATTCGTTAAGTTTTTCAGGTTCAACAGAAAAAATTTGTGTTGGATCTTTTTTAACATCGTATAAATCTTTAAGATGAATTGGTTCATAATTTAAATACTTTTCAGAAAGTGCATCCATTCCATGTTTCTGATCCGGATCAAGCAAATAACTTGCGAGCATTGTATCAAAATAAAATCCCTTAAGATTTATTTCATATCTTTTTAAAACACTTAAATCATATTTTCCATTTTGACAAATTTTCTTAATTGATTGATTTTCAAAAATTGGTTTAAATATTTTTATAAAAATTTCTACATCCAATCTATCACTTAAATTATATTCAAATAGGGAAGTGTTTTTTAATTTTGGATTTATTGCAACAAAATATGCTTCATTTTGCTTTATACAAAACGAAGCTCCGGCAATATTTAAATCAATTGTATCAAGAGAATCTGTTTCAGTATCAAAAACAAATTCACTACTTTTTTCTAAAATTGAAGCAAGGTTTTTGGCACCTTTTTCTGTTGTAATTAAGTGATAATTTACTTTTTCTTTTTCAAAAACAGTTTTTACCTTTTCAATTTCTCGAACTTCTTCCGAAGTTACTGAATTGTATAATTTCTTAACTTTTTCAAAAAGTGTTTTAAATTCCAGCTCGTTAAAAATTGATTGCAGCTTTGTATAATCTGGATTTTTAATTTTTGTGCTAAAGTCAAATTCCATTTCAACATTAGTAACAATAGTTGCTAATTTTTTTGATAGAAAAGCATTTTCTTTATTTTGTTCGAGTTTATTTTTTATTGCTGGTTTATCAATATTTTCTAAGTTTTTATAAATATTTTCAAGATTTCCAAATTTCTGAATTAAAGGCTGAGCTGATTTGGGACCAATTCCGGCAACGCCGGGAATATCATCTGAAGAATCACCGACTAAAGCTAAGTAATCGACCATAAATTTTGGTTCAAAACCCAATTCTTCTCTAACTTTATTAAGATCTGTAATGATTAATTCATCATTAGATTTGCCGGTTTTTATCAGTTTAATATTCTCTGAAACCAATTGAATGTAATCTTTATCAGGAGTTACGGCAAAAGACTCTAAATTATTTTGCTCAGCTAATTTTACGGCAGTTCCAATAATATCGTCAGCTTCAAATCCGGGTTTAATATATAAAGGAATATTAAACGCAGAAATTATTTCCTTAATTCTGTGAATTTGGGGAATCATATCTTCGGGCATAGATGCTCTGCTGGATTTATAACCTTCATACATTTTATGGCGAAAAGTTTTTTCTTTTGAATCAGTTGCAACAGCTAGATAATCCGGTTTGGTTTCTTCAATAATTCTAATTAGTTGAGTAATAAATCCATAAACAGCAG
>JBGSKB010000117.1:0-16155 GCA_041741395.1 Melioribacteraceae bacterium | reverse complement strand
ATTGATGACGAAACAGGTCAACCGAAATCTATTGTTAAAATTTATTTAAAAGGTGGAAAACTATTTGGTGATGTTGTAAAACTTTTTAGAAAGGCGGGAGAAGATCCAGATCCGATTTGTGATAAATGCGATGATGATGATTCGAGAAAAAATAAGAAAATTTTAGGAATGACAATTATCACCGATTTAGAACACCAAGATGATAATACATGGGAAGATGGAGTAATTCTTGATCCTAAAAAAGGAAAAGTTTACGATTGTAAACTTTGGGTAGAAAATGGAAAACTTCAAGTTCGCGGATATGTTTTATTTTTCCATAGAACACAAGAATGGTTAAGATACGAAGGTGAAATTTAAGTTTATTAAAAGATTCCATTTCTTTAAGAAATGGAATCTTTACTTACTTGCCTGACGGCAGTCAGGTATGACAAAATTTTAAAATTGTAACTTCAATAAGTAAGAAAGAAAATATGTTAAAAGAATATTTAATAAAAATTTTTGAACGCGATTTAGAAAAACTTAAATCAGAAATACAACTTTTTAATGCTGAAGAAAATCTTTGGATTACAAAAGGCGATATTAAAAATTCTGCGGGAAATTTGGCATTACATCTTTGCGGAAATTTAAAACACTTTATCGGTCATTCACTTGGCGGAACAAATTATATTAGAGAAAGAGAAAAAGAATTTTCATTAAAAAAGATTCCTCAAAAAGAATTGCTTAAAAATATTGATGAAACAAAATCTGTTGTTTTATTAACTTTGCATAATTTGAATGATGCAAAATTTAATGAAATTTATTCCGAGAAAATTTCTCTTGGCGAAGTTGAAATTGGACATTTTTTACTTCACTTAACAACACATCTTAATTATCATTTAGGACAAATAAATTATCTCCGCAGAATGCAAATAAATTAAAATGACCGAATACATTCTCACACAAATAAATATCTTTCCGGTAAAATCACTTTCCGGAATTTCTTTGAGTGAATCTTATGTTGAAGAAAGAGGATTAAAATACGATAGGCGTTGGATGCTTGTCGATTCAGAAAATATTTTTATCACTCAAAGACTTTTACCTAAAATGATTTTTATTGAAGTGAAAATGGATAATGAGGATCTCGTTTTTTCTCACAGAATTAAAAATTTAAATTCGTTAAAAATATCTTTAAAAAAGTTTCCGAAAAGAAAAGTTAAAGTTCAAGTTTGGGAAGATTTCTGTATTGCTTTAGAATATGAGAATGAAATAAATAATTGGTTTAGCGAAGCATTGGATTTTAATTGTAAATTGGTTTATATGCCAAACATTTCAGAAAGAAAAACTTCAACCAAATATTTTCCTCAAAGTAAAAACGTTAGCTTTGCAGACGGTTATCCGTTTTTAATTATTGGTGAAGAATCTCTAAATTTTTTAAACACAAAATTGCAATTTCCAGTAACCATGAATCAGTTTAGACCAAATTTTGTTTTTTCCGGCGGTTCACCACATGATGAAGATAATTGGAAAAATATAAATATTGGTAATCTACAATTTACAGTTGTAAAGCCTTGCGCAAGATGTGTGATAACAACGATTGATCAAAATAGTGGAAATAAAAGCAAGGAACCTTTAGCAACTTTAAATTCTTATCGAAATTTTAAAAATAAAATTATGTTCGGACAAAATGTTGTTAGTCATGAAAATGGAATTGTGAAAGTTAGAGATAAAATTTCACATGAGTAAATATTTTGAAGAATTTACTTATTGAATATATTTTCAACAAAATAGATAAACCCATCTAATTTAGCTTGAAAAATGTAAAAATTTTACATTTCACATTGCATCAAAAAAAATATTGACCTATTTTCCATCCTAATTATTCTTTCAGTTAACAATTACAATAATTTCAAAATAGGATAATTATGGAGACTCAGAAAAAATATTTACTTGATGACAAAGAAATTCCAACACATTGGTATAACATTCAAGCCGATATGCCAAACCCAATGTTGCCGCCGCTTCACCCGGGAACATTGCAGCCGGTTGGACCACAAGATTTAGCGCCGTTATTTCCAATGGAACTTATAAAACAAGAAGTTTCTAAAGAAAGATGGATTGAAATTCCCGAAGAAGTTAGAAATGTTTATAAAGAATGGCGATCAACTCCACTCGTTCGTGCAACCGGATTAGAAAAGCTTTTAGATACACCGGCAAAAATTTATTATAAATATGAAGGTGCAAGTCCGGCTGGTTCACATAAACTTAACACGGCAGTTGCACAAGCATATTACAATATGAAAGAAGGTGTAAAGAAAATTACAACTGAAACCGGTGCTGGCCAATGGGGAAGCGCTTTAGCTTACGCATGCCAAAAATTTGGAATTGATCTTGAAGTTTATATGGTAAAAATTAGTTTTGATCAAAAACCATATAGAAAACTTTTAATGAATACGTGGGGTGCAAAAGTTTTTTCTTCTCCAACTAACCTTACCGATTCCGGGAAAAAAATTTTAGAGGAAGATCCAAATTCACCCGGAAGTTTAGGAATAGCAATTTCAGAAGCAGTTGAAAGAGCGGCAAAAGATCCGGATACAAAATATTCTTTAGGAAGTGTATTGAATCATGTTTTACTTCATCAATCTGTAATAGGATTAGAAGCAATTAAGCAAATGCAAATGGCTGGTGATTTTCCGGATATTATAATTGCTCCATTGGGCGGAGGTTCAAATTTTGCGGGTATATCATTCCCATTTTTGCCTTATAAAATTAATGAAGGAAAAAATATCAGATGTATTGCTGTTGAACCGGCATCTTGTCCAAAATTAACAAAAGGTGAATTCCGTTATGATTTTGGCGATTCAGTTGGATTAACACCGCTAATTCCAATGTATACATTAGGACATAATTTTGTTCCGGCTCCAATTCATGCCGGAGGATTGCGCTATCACGGCGCAAGTGCCTTAGCTAGCCAGTTACTGAAAGATGGATTAATTGAAGCAGTTGCAATTCAACAGTTAGAGTGTTTTGATGCCGGAGTAAAATTTGCTAATGCAGAAGGAATTATTCCCGCACCGGAATCTACGCACGGAATTGCCGCTGTAATTAGAGAAGCAATTAAGGCTAAAGAGGAAGGAAAGGAAAAAACAATATTGTTTAATTTAAGCGGTCACGGACATTTTGATATGAGTTCCTATCAAGATTATTTTGATGGCAAACTGAAAGATCATTATTTTACAGAAGAAGAATTACACTCGGGATTAAAAAAATTAAATACTCCAACTATTTAAACAAAGAATTTAGAGAGGCAATATGAAAGTATTAAAAATTATTTTCAAAATTGTAATTGCTATAATTGTTCTATTTTTTGTAATAGCTTTATTTCTCCCATCGGAATATAAAGTTGAGCGAAGTGTTGATATAAATAAACCAGCATCGGAAATTTATAATTATGTAGCAGATTTTAATAATTTTCAAGCATGGAATCCTTGGACTCCATTTGAGCCTGGACATAAAGTTGAGGTAACCGGAGATTCTGCAACAGTTGGACAAAAATATTATTGGGAAGGAAAAATTATTGGTTCCGGACAAATGGTATTTACCGAATTACATCCTTATGATTTGATAAAAGCCGATATAGAATTTTTAACTCCCCAGCAAGGAAAAGGAATTGTTGATTTTGTATTTGTGCAAAAAGGAAATTCAACAAAATTTAGTTGGTCGATAACAGGAGAAGCCGGCTATCCAATTGGAAGATATTTTGGATTAATGATGGATAATATTTTAGGTAAAAATTTTGAAGACGGAGCAAAAACTCTAAAAGAAAAATGTGAAGCTTTATAATTTTTTAATTTATTAAAATTCTTTGTAGCCGCAACTTTCAAGTTGCGGTAATTTCCACAAGCTAAAGCTTGAGGCTACATTATGATTGGTAATCTTTCGGTCAAAACTAATTTTAAATAAATAAGATTAACAAAAAAACATATAATTTATGGTTTTAACAATTTTTACCCGGCTTGAATAAACCGGGTTTTTTGTTTAATAATAAATTATTTTCAGAAATCATTTTATAAAAAATATATCTCAAATTATTAATGCTTAATAAATATATTTTTCCCTCTGTTATTTTAGTAGTAATAATAATTTTATTATTTATTTTAAAAAGTACGGTTTTCAATAAAGATATAATTTCAGATTCTGATTTAGTAAAAGTTGAATTATCAGATAAACAAATTTTAAAATCAAAAGAAATTCAAAAATATTTTGAACATAAAAGTAAAGTAAACGGATTTAACGGAAATGTACTTTTTGCTGAAAACGGAAATATCATTTATGAAAATTCATTTGGTTACGCTGATATAAATTCAAAGAGTAAAAATGATTTGAACACAAAATTTCAAATTGCTTCTGTTTCAAAACCCTTTACAGCTTATGCAATAATGCTTCTTAAACAAAGAAACGAATTAACCTTGGAAGATTCCGTTCAACAATATTTTCCGGATTTTCCTTATGAAGGAATTACAATAAAATTGTTGTTGATTCACAAATCGGGCTTACCGGAGTATTTTTATTTTGCAGAAAAATTATGGGATGATAAAAATACGCCAATTACAAATACGGATGTTATTGATCTTATGATTGAAAAATTTCCGAACAGATATTATTTACCGGATAAAAAATATAATTACATAAACACTAATTATTGCATTCTTGCCGCAATTGTTGAAAAAATATCAGGTGATAATTTTGAAGAATTTATGCATGAAGAAGTTTTTGAACCATTAAAAATGAATAATACTTTTATATATAATCCAAACAAAGTGGATGAATTTGAAAATATTGCAGTTGGATACGAACGAGAGAAAATTAAAGCGCAAAATACATTTCTTAATGGTGTTGTTGGCGATAAAGGCGTTTATACAACCGTGGAAGATTTATTAAAGTTTGATAAAGCGTTGTATAATGGTGATCCGGTTGAAACAGAAATTTTAAATGAAGTATTTCAACCCGCACATGAAAAACTTTTTATAAATGATAATTATGGTTACGGTTGGAGAATTAATGCGCAAGACTCAACAAATAAAATTGTTTATCACACCGGCTGGTGGAAAGGTTTCCGATCATATTTTATTAGAGAATTAGGAAACAAAAGAACAATTATTATATTGAGTAATCTATCTAATAAAGCTAAATTTGGAACAAAAGAGTTAATAGAGTTATTTAATAAACCATGATAAATTTTGAAACAATAATTAGCATTCTTTTAGGCATAAGTCTGGCAGCAGCTGTTGGATTTAGAATATTTGTGCCTTTGCTTGTAATGAGCATTGCTTCCTTTTGGGGATATTTAAATCTTTCTTCGGGATTTGAATGGGTTGGAACCATTCCGGCTTTAATTATTTTTGGAGCTGCAACTATATTTGAAATTGCCGGATATTACATTCCTTTTGTTGATAATTTTTTAGATACAATTTCTTCACCTACCGCAGTAGTTGCCGGAACAATTGTTATGGCTTCTTCAATTGTTGAATTAGATCCTTTAATAAAATGGGCTTTGGCGATAATTGCCGGAGGCGGCGCAGCGGGATTGGTTCAAAGTTTAACTACAATAACACGCGGTGCTTCTTCCGTAACAACTGGCGGAATTGGAAATCATGTGGTTTCTACAACGGAAGCCGGTGCTTCATTTGGAATTTCAATTCTGGCAATTTTATTTCCTATTTTTATTGGAATTTTAATAATTCTATTTCTCACTTGGGCTATACAAAAAGTCTATAACAAATTAATAAAACCCATTTCAAAATAATTTCAAGAAAGTTTTTCAATTATCATAAAAGTTTATAAGGATATTTATGAAAAAATTTTTGTATGGAATATTTTTATTTTTTTTAATTGTTCAAAATTTGACTTCTCAATCTATAAGCGGAAAAGTTACTGATTCTGTATTAGGAATTTCTTTTGAGCTTCCGGAAAAATGGAGTGGACAAAAAATTCCACAAGGATATATTTTTGTTTCCGAAATCGAAAAAGGATTTATCTTAATCACACCGCACAATTTTAAAAGTATTGATGAAATTGTTGAAAACGCTAAATTAGGAATTACGGAAACCAATGGAACGTTTTTGTCCTTATCAGATAATTTGGAAATAAAAGAAAATTTTGTCTCGGGAACATTTAAAGGATTTCTTGAAGGACAAGCTGCAACTTCATTTGCAAAAAGTTTATTGTCGCCATTTGGCGGAGGAGTTTCGGTTTTTTCATTTGTTGAATCAGAAAGTTTTTCCGAAAATTATAAAAGTGTTGTAAATGGAATTTGTGAAAGCGTAATTTTTTCTAAACCAGAAGAATCATCTTTAGTTAATGAATGGAAGCAAGCGCTAAATAATAGCAGATTGACTTATATGAATAGCTACAATAGCGGATTTGGAGGTGGTGGAATTCAAGATAAAATAATTATTGATTTATGTGCGCAAGGATATTTTAATTATAAAGATGAAAGTCAAGTTGTAATGAATACCGAAGATGTTAGCGGATATTCGTCTGGAAACACAAATGGTGAAGGTGTTTGGGTGGTTGTTGAACAAGGAAATAATGTAATTCTTCAACTTCAATTTAACGATGGAAATATAAGTGAGTTTATCCTAAGTAATGAAGGAGAAAAAACTTTTCTTAATGGAAAACGTTACTTTAGAACTTATAAAGACAGCGATGTTGAAGGGACACAGCCAAATTGTTTTTAGTAATTTTAAAAAATAGAACGCAGATTTTTATGATCGTAACAAATCATAATTATCAGCGTTCCATTTCATTAAGTTTATTTATTATTCATCGCTTCAACTGCGGCAATTGCTGATAAGTTAATAATATCATCAACGGTAACATCTCTCTGCAAAACATGAACCGGTTTTTTCATTCCCATTAAAATTGGACCAATAACAGTTGCTTCAGTTAATCTATCTAAAAGTTTATACGCAATATTTCCCGAATCAAGATTTGGGAAAATTAAAACATTTGCTCCGCCTTTAATTTTTGCGAATGGAAACTCACTTTCCAATATTTCCGGAACAACAGCAGTATCCGCTTGCATTTCTCCATCAATAATAATATCTGGTCTTAATTCATTTACAATTTTAACTGCTTCTCTCACTTTATTGGATTCCGGATAATGAGTACTTCCAAAATTGCTGAATGAAAGCATTGCAACAACCGGTTGAATATCAAATTGTTTTGCAGTATCTGCAGCACTTATTGCAATTTCTGCAAGCTGTTCAGCATTTGGATTAACATTAACGGTTGTATCAGCAAAGAAATAAACTTTACGTTTTATAATAACAATGTAAAGTCCGGAAACAACTTTCATTCCCTTTTTTACACCGATAGTTTCTAAAGCTGGTTTTATAGTTGTTGGGTAACTATGACCCAATCCACCAATAAGTGCATGAGCATCGCCCATTAAAACCATCATAGAGCCAAGATAGTTTGGTTGTCTTATAATATCTTTGACTTCATTTAGCGTAACACCTTTTCTTTGACGCAATTTGTATAATTCATCTACATACTTATCATATTTTTCAAAATTATTTGGATCAACAATTTCAAATTTTTCTTTATTGTAACCAAGTTCATCTAATTTTTGCTCAATAACTTTTCTGTTGCCAATTAATATTGGAATGCTAATATTATCATTTAATGCAGAGTTTGCAGCTCGTATAATTTTTTCTTCTTCCCCTTCTGCATAAACAATCTTTTTCGGGTTTTTTTGAGCTTTATGAATCATCATTCTAATAATTTCTTGAGAATATCCAAGTCGTTCTTTTAACTGCTCTTCATATTTTACCCAGTCTTCAATTTTAACTCTTGCAACACCGGTTTCCATGGCAGCGCGTGCAACAGCCGGAGCCACTTTCCACAAAACTCTAGCATCAAAAGGTTTGGGAATTATATAATCAGTCCCGAATTCAAAATCGGTTCCGCCATAAGCCCTAATTACCGCATCGGGAACTTTTTCTTTTGCAAGATTTGCAAGAGCTTTTGTTGCTGCCATTTTCATTTCTTCATTAATTGCACTTGCTCTAACATCTAAAGCGCCTCTAAATATAAATGGAAAACCTAAAACATTATTTACTTGATTTGGATAATCACTTCTTCCTGTTGCCATAATGATATCAGTTCTTACCGATGTTGCGTCTTCGTATGTTATTTCCGGGTCCGGGTTTGCCATTGCGAAAACTATTGGTTTTGGCGCCATTAATTTTATCATCTCTTTAGAAACTACATTTGCTTTTGAAAGTCCAATAAATACATCCGCATCTTTCATTCCATCTACCAAAGTTGGATAATGAATATCTTGCGCAAATTCCATTTTCTGTGAATTTAAATCAGTTCTGCCTTTGTGTATGTGACCTTTTGAATCGAACATAGCAATATTCTTTACATTTACTCCTGCTCTTATATATAGTTTGCAGCAAGAAACAGCAGCAGCTCCCGCACCGGAAACTACCAATCTCAAATCTTCAAGTTTTTTATTTGCTAATTCTGCGGCATTAATTAAAGCGGCACAAGAAATAATTGCTGTTCCGTGTTGATCATCATGAAAAACCGGAATGTTCATTGTGCGTTTTAATTCTTCTTCAATTTCAAAACATTCTGGAGCTTTAATATCTTCTAAATTTATTCCGCCAAAAGTTGGTTCTAAAAGTTGAACTGCTCTTATAACTTCTTTTGGATCTTTAGTTTTTAATTCTATATCAAAAACATCAATATCTGCAAATCTTTTGAACAAAACTCCTTTTCCTTCCATTACCGGTTTTCCGGCTTCTGGACCAATATCACCTAAACCTAAAACTGCTGTTCCGTTGCTTACAACCGCAACTAAATTTCCTTTTGCTGTATATTTGTATACATCATCCGGATTTTTTTCAATTTCCCAGCATGGTTCGGCAACACCTGGAGTGTAAGCCAATGCTAAATCTCTTGCAGTGAAGCAAGGTTTGGAAGCAATAACTTCAATTTTTCCTTTTCTTCCATCGGAATGATATTTTAGTGCTTCTTCTTTTGTAACGCTCATGTTTAAATACTCCTTTGTAGAATATCTTAGTAAAGTTATATTTTATTCAAAATTAGTAATTGCATTTAAGGAATTACGATCTCCATATCATATTTTTATAAGACACAAATAATAGTTGTAATTTTTGATTTATGGTATAAAATTTTTTCTTATTATTTTGGAATTTGTATTTATCTTCTAAGTTTTTCTGAAGATAAATTTTTAATATTTGCAGAATATTATTCGTAACTACTCTGAGAAATGGAAACGTAAATTTGTATAATTAAAATACGGACTTTTTTCATTCATTACTACAAAATTTCAGAAAATATATTTTGACTGGGAATAAGTATTTATTACGGTTTTGAAAAGTCTTTTTGTATAGGAAATTTTGAGTTAAGTACATATAAAAAATTAGAAAATGATTCTTAGAATTTATTTCTTAAATTTTATTGTAAATGTAGAGCCCTCATTTTTCTTGCTTTGGACAATAATTTCCGCATTGTTTAATTCGCAATATTTTCTTACCAAGGTCAATCCCAAACCAGTGCCTTCAAACTTTCTTGTGTAACCGGTTTCTTCTTGAGAAAATGGGTCAAACAATTCTGTTAGATATTTTTCACTCATTCCAACGCCGGAATCTATAACTTCAACAATAATTTCCTTTTGATCATTTTTTATTGCTACCAATCTTATGGAACCAATATTTGTGTATTTTATTGAATTATGGATTAGATTTGCAAATATTTGTGTTAAAGTGTAGAGATCGGCAAAAAGATTTAATTTTGGGTGACTGTATTCTAAGGTAAGATCAAGATTTTTTTTAATTGCAGATTGTTTAAATTCAGCAACAAGATCTTCAAGAATTGGAACCAAGTTAAGTTTTGTTGGCGATAGAATTAAACTTCCAGATTGAATTTGGGAAACATTTAATATTAAATCTATTGTTCTTATTAATCTTCGTCCACCGTTTTCAATTATTTTAAATGAATCTTTTAGATCATCATCCAGCTTATGTTCTAAACTTTCTCTAACTAAAGATGCAAAACTTAAAATTGTATTAACCGGGGTTCTTATTTCGTGCGACATTTGCGCCAGAAAATCTGATTTTAGCTTATTAGATCTTTCAGCTTGTTCCTTTGAAGCAACAATTTCTTTAACGTAATTTAGTCTTTCAATTTCCTGTGAACTTCTTGATGCAAAAATTTCAAGAACAGATTTTGTAAATTCAACATTTTGTATTTCACCTTGCTGCATAATAACAATGATACCTATTATTTTTCCTTTGGAATCAATTAAAGGTCGCCCCATATAACTTTTTATATTGAGGTTTTTTAAAAATTCATCATTAGGAAATTGTTTTTGAACATCGGCAATTAATGTTGTTACATTTTTTTCTAAAACATATTTACTTGGAGAATTTTTTAATTTATATCTAAAATTATCAACCAATTTATCTTTTTGCCAAGAAGCAAGAGAATCAGCAGTTTTATGGCCATCTGAGAGTTTTGCAATAAAGGCAAAATCAACTTTTAATGTTTCACCTAAAAAGCTAACCAAAGATCTGAAAAATGTATCACCAATTGAAGAAGAAATACCTTCAGCAATTTGTTTAAGTGCATTTTGTAATTTTTTACTTTCGGTTATATCTTTTTGAATTCCCCAGATATTTAACAAATATCCGTCTTTAATAATTCCAATTGAATTATTAAGAAAATTTAATTGCTCACCGGTAGCAGAAATTTTTGTTGTTTCACTATCTATAGTTTTATAATTGTTATTAATGAATTCCAAATAATTTTGAACCACTTGATCTGTTAATTTATTTCCGTAGAAAACATTAAGATTTTTTCCAACAATATCTTTATAAGTTGTCTGATCATGCATTTTTGCAAATGAATTATTACATTCACCGATATTTCCAAATTTTAAGATTTGTGCTACTTGTTCATTATCAGATAAAGTAGTAAGAATTGGCGGATCAAAATCAATTCTATAAATTCCTTCGGAACTTCTGGAAATAAAATCGCGATAACGTAATTCACTTTCTGTTAATTTATCAACAATCTGTTTTTTCCAAATGGCGGAACTAACATTTTCCGAAACTATTTTAAGCAATTCTAAATCGGTTTCATTATATGCATTTTCATTGTAATAATTTTGAACAACAACTACACCCACAGCCAGATTATTTACAACTAATGGAACACCCAGCCAAACGGGACAATTACTGCCAACAACACCTTTTATTTCGCCTTCATTTTCTAAAATAGTTTGCATTGTACTATTTACGAGTACAGATTTCTTTTTTCTTCGAACATAATCCGTTAAGCTGTCTTTTAACTCAAGCTGAGTTAGTTCGTCATACTTATCAAACTCATCAACAAAATAAGGAAAAGTGTAAGCATCTGTATTTTTATCATACAACGCCACATAAAAGTTTGTTGTATCTAAAATTGATGAAAGTTCTTCTCTGACAATTTTTAAAAATTCTTTAAGATTATTAACTTCATTAACTGCATGAGAAATTTTAAGAAGTGTTGTCTGAAGTTTTTCTTTTCTCACAATTTCTGTAATATCTAAAAGCTGTGCAATTGTTTTAATATTTCCTGAAAAATTTACAATTGACGAGCTTAGTTTTGCATTACGTTCTTCACCATCTTCTCTAACTAATTTAATTTCATATTCCGCCGGAGTTTCAATTCCTTGCTGTCTTTTTTTATATCTTTCAGAAACTAGTTTAACAGAATCTTTTGATAAAATTTTTCTAAAATCCGTTCCGGTTAACTTTTCTTTTGTTGAATGAAGAATTTTACAAAATTGATCATTTACATATTCGAATTTATAATCCATGTCAACAATCACAATTCCCAAGTGAGAATTTTCTACAATTGATCTAAATTTTTCTTCCGATTCTTTAATTTCTTCAGCAAAATTTTTACTATGTGTAATCTCTTTAAATTGAGATAATATTTTAACTTTTCCTTCTGAATCTTTCAGCTTGGTGTTGCGGATTTCCACAATTCTTTTTTGTTTATCTTCTGTTAAAATTGGCAGTTCGTAAACAGTATCGTGAAAACTGTTTTTTTCGTCAGAACTAAATTCTTTAAAAAATGTTTCCAATTCAATTGATGTAAAAAGTTTTCTAAAATCCTGATATATAGTTTTTTCTTTTGTTAAACCGGTCAATTCATAAAGTCGATTATTTGCGTATTCAATTAAGAATTCTTCACCAATAATCATTATTCCATCATGAGAATTCTCAACTATAAGTTTATAGAGTTCATTCGATTTTATAATATCAAAACTATCAGCAAAAGTTTCTTGCGCATTTTGAAGCTGCGAAAATTTTGCTTCTGGCTCATCTTTAGAAAGTGAATCTATATCATTTATAATTATTTCATTTATTTTCATTTTATAACAAAACGGTTTTATAATTGCAAATTTCAATTTTAGACAAAAACTTAGAATATTATCGCTAAGAATTAAAAAATTCTTAGAATTTTTATCAAATCTTTATTTAAAGTTAATAAAAAGCTTATTAGAATTTTTTCATATTGTGCTAATAATAAAATTTTGTAAGTTACAATGTTTCATTTTAATGCGAAATTAGAGATTAATTGAAGGAAAGAAATGATATTTTTCGAAAAACATTTCACTGAATTTTTAAGTGATTTAGAAAAAAATAACAATCGCGAATGGTTTTTAGCAAACAAAGAGAGATATGAAAAATTTGTTAAAATTCCTTTTGAGCATTTTATTCAGCATTTGATTTATAAATTTCAAGAAATTGATGAAAATTTGATGATAACTCCCGGAGAAGCAATTTTTAGAATTTACCGCGATGTAAGATTCAGTAAAGATAAAACTCCATACAAAACTCACGTTTCTGCAATTATTGCAAACGGAGGAAGAAAAAATTTTAGAGATCCTGGAGTTTATGTTGAAATAAAATCGAATGAATTAAATTTTTACAGCGGAATTTATGAAATGACGAAGGAGCAAATTTATAGCACAAGAACCTATATTGTTTCTCATTTAAATGAGTTTAACAAACTTTTAGCAGATAAAAATTTCAAAAAATACTATGGAACAATTCAAGGCGAACAAAATAAAATTCTTCCGGCTGAATTTAAGGAAACCGCTAAAGTTCAACCGCTTATTGCTAACAAACAATTTTATTATTTTTCAAAACTTCCGCAAAGTAAAATATTTAGTAAAACTTTAACTGATGATTTAATGAAATTGTATTTTGCAGCTCAACCAATGAATAATTTTTTAATCAAAGCATTAAAATAGATTTTATAAAATTTTATAAATGGAGTTAAATTGAAACGACAAATCAAAATAAATTTTTTAATAATATTTCTTTTTTCATTTACGGTAATTTTTTCTCAAGCTACATCAAACCCAAAAAACAGTTCATACACTTATGTTAAATCAAATTTAGAATTTCTTGCTTCTGATGAATTAGAAGGAAGAGAAACCGCTTCTCATGGTGAAAAAATCGCATCGCTTTTTATTTCTGAAGAATTGGAAAAATATGGAGTAAAACCGTTTGGCGATAGCAATACATATTTTCAAAATATAAATATGTTTGTTGAAAGTATTGAAGAAGGCGCAAATTTAGCTTTTCAGTTTGAAGATAATAGTTCAATAGTTTTTGAAAATGGAACGGACATTGTATTTTTTTCAAGAACTATTCCCGCAGAAAAAAACACAGATAAAATTTATGATATAGTTTTTGTCGGCTATGGAATTGAATCCGAAGAAGATAATTACAATAGTTACAAAGATTTTGATTTTAATGGAAAAGTAGTTTTGTATTTAAGCGGAACGCCAAAAAAAGATGGTAAAGAAATTTTAAGTGAAAAATCAATTGGGAAATTTAAAAGATCAAATGCTAAAAATAAAATTGCAAAAGAAAAAGGAGCAATTGCAGCAATTAATATTCCCGATGCTGAATTATTAAGTTTCTGGGATTTTATTAAAGATATGGCTAAATCGAAAAATTTTTTATTGGAACAAGAAGCTACTTCAGAAAATGAAAAAGATATTCCGGCTATTATGTTGAACGAAAACTCCGCAAAAACATTATTATCAAATGAAAAATATGATTTAGATTTTATTAAAAATAATTTGGAAACACCGACAAATTTCGAATTGAAAACCAAAGTAAAGATTTCTTACAAAACTATAAGTGAAAAAAAATTAGCAAGAAATGTAATTGGAATAATTGAAGGAAATGATCCGGAACTAAAAAATGAATTTGTTGCAATTGGTGCGCATTATGATCATGAAGGAATTAAAGGAAATCAAATTTATAACGGTGCCGATGATAACGGATCTGGAACTGTAACAATTTTAGAAACCGCAAGAAGATTGGCTTTGGAAAAAAATAATAGAAGATCAATTCTTGTAATTTTCCACACGGGAGAAGAAAAAGGATTACTTGGTGCAAAATACTTAACAAGCAATAGCAGTTTTATTCAAAATACAATAGCGCACATAAATATTGATATGGTGGGAAGAGAAAGCGAAGATTCAATTTACTGTATTGGAGCAAGTAAAATTAGTAAAGAGCTTGGAAAACTTGTGGAAGAAGCAAATCAAAATTCCGCACAATTTTATTTAAATTACAAATTTGATGAACCGAATGATCCAAATAGATTTTATTACAGAAGCGATCATGTTCACTATGCAAATAAAGGAATTCCGATTGCATTTTTTTATGATTACATGAATGAAGATTATCACAAAACAACAGACGATGTGGAAAAAATAAATTTTCCAAAAATTGTAAAAATGGTTGAGCTACTAGAAAATTTAACAACTTCAATTTCAAATCTTGATCATAAATTAAAGATTGATTGAAATAAAAGTGTTGAGACGTGGAAACGTGAAGAAGTAAAAACGCAAAAGTAAAAAGTCAACCTTTTTCAGGACGATACAAATGTCATTTCGAAACCGATGTTTTTTATTGGGAGAGAAATCTCAGAAAAGAAATCTTTAAAAATTCATAATGAATTATAAAATTTTGACAAAAATAATATTCAAGGAAAATTATTCAATGAAAAATTTAGTTCTGATACTTTTAATTTTTGTTTCGCAGATTTATTCCCAAACAAATTCACTTTACACTCCTTTTGAAATTCAAAATGCAATTAAAAACGAAACAAGAACGGCAAATGGTTTGCCCGGAAAAAATTATTGGCAGAATAAAAGCGAATATCAAATTAATGCTGAAGTAATTACGGAAACCGGTTTATTAATTGGAGAAGAAACAATTAAATATTTTAATAATAGTACGGATTCACTTAATAGAATTGTAATTCGTCTTTATCAAGATATTGCAAAAACAAACGCATCAAGAAATTGGTATGTAAATTCTAAACATTTAAATAATGGTGTAGATTTAAAAGAACTTCTTATAAATGATAAATCAATTGACCTAAGCGATACGAGTAAAAATGTTTTTAGAGGATCTACGAATCTAATTGTGAAACTAGATGAAATTCTTCCACCAAACTCAAATATGACTATTAAAATAAAATGGCAGTTTAAAATTCCAGATGAATTTACAATAAGAATGGGAAATTACGGAAATGGGAATTTCTTTGTCGCATATTGGTATCCTCAAATTTCTGTTTATGATGATATTGACGGCTGGGATATGAAAGATTATCAAGGAATGGTTGAATTCTATAATGATTTTAATAATTACAATGTGAAAATAAAAATTCCATCCGGATTTGTTGCTTGGGCAACCGGAGAATTACAAAATGCAAAAGATGTTTTGCGGGAAGATATTTATAATAAATATGAAAATGCTAAAAGTTCTGATGAGACAATCAGAATTATTGCACAGGAAGATTATCAAAAAGGATTGGTTACTTCAGATAATGAAAAAAACATTTGGAACTTTAAAGCAGAAAACGTTACTGATTTTTCATTTGCATTAAGTAAAAGTTTCAACTGGGATGGAGCAAGCGTAATTGTTGATAACAAAAACGGCAGAAGAGTTTTAACGGATGTTGTTTATGAAAACGGAACAATTCACTATGAAAATGCTGCACAATATTCGCGTGAATCAATAAAATATTTATCGCATGAACTTCCGGGTTTTCCTTATC
>JBGSKB010000116.1:0-4287 GCA_041741395.1 Melioribacteraceae bacterium | reverse complement strand
AAGAAAAGCTAAAAATCATAAAAAAGGAAAAAATAATTTAACTTGGGGAGATTTTGTTACAGCTTTTACATCAAATGAAAAATTGAATTCAAATAAAAAGAAAAATCATTGAGGCAATTATGCTTTCGGATAAAAAATTCATTTATATCTTTTGGATTATAAACATTTTTCCATCCGCCGCCAGAGAATGGTTTAAAGAAAGCGGGAAATCCGATGTAGTCAAAAATATAATTCCAATCTAACGGATAAGCTAAATTACGCATTGAGTTTGCGTTTGTATCCGGCGGATGTTGATTTGAAGGAAGAATTACAGTTTTGGGAACATTTACTCCAATTTTTGTAGCAACTGCATTATTAAAAAATTTATCATCAGCACTCCACCAAAAAGGATTATTTATTACTGCGGTTCCGGTTAATGCAGCATTTTTTAAATAAGCTCTGTAAAAAGGTATGTCTTGAGAAATTCTATCGATTAAAACATCATACTGAGTTGGTTTTCCTTGTTCAACAACATTAACTTTTGCTAACTCAGCAATTATTCCTTTTTCTTTTTTTGAATTTATATGATCTACAAAAGCTTGCGGGAAAGTATTTTCTTGCCCAAAAAGAATTCCAATTTTTTTCATAATAATACCTAAATGATTTATTGATTTATATTTTTCAAATTTTAGCAAATATAATTAAGTATTTTCATAAAAACATAATTTAAAATAAAAAAGCCATCTTAATTAGATGGCTTCTTATTAAAATATAATTTGAAAAATTATATAAGATTGGTTCTGTATGATTGCAGTGCTTTCATATAGTTTGCTCTTTCAAAAGCAGCGGGTTCATTTACAGCTTTTTGACTCATACTTCCTTTCATCATATCAATTGAAGAATATTCATTTTCTTCCATCCAAATTTTAAGTTCCGAAAGAATTTCATTCATTCTTCCAACACCGTTCATCAATAATTCAGAACACATCATTGCAACATCGCCGCCAGCCATCATTACTTTTAGAACATCTTTATAATTATGAATTCCGGTGGTTGCAGCCATACTTGCTCTAATATTGCTGTATAAAATTGCAATCCATCTTAAAGGAAGTCTCATTTCCCAATTTGTGCTTAATACAAGATTTGGAAAAACTTCTAATTTTTCTAAATTGAAATCCGGCTGATAAAATCTATTAAACATTACTAAAGCATCTGCACCGGCATTATCTAATCTTCTTGCCATATTTGACATTGATGTAAAGAACGGACTTAATTTAATTGCTACCGGAATTTTAATTTGATCCTTCACAGCTTTTAAAGTATCAACATACATATTCTCAATTTCAGAACCGGTAAGATTAACATTTGTAGGAATGTAATAAACATTTAATTCTAATGCATCTGCTCCGGCTTGCTCAATATTTTTAGCATATTTTACCCAGCCGCCGCTGCTTACTCCATTCAAACTTCCAATAATTGGAATATCAGTGGCTTTTTTTAGATTAGCAATATGATCAAGATATTCATACGGTCCCATATTGTATTCCTCTTGTTCCGGATAATATGAAGTAGCTTCGGCATAACTTTCGGTACCATAATTCAAGTAATGATCTAATTCACCAGATTCGTGCGTAATTTGTTCTTCAAAAAGAGAATAAACTACTACTGCTGCTGCTCCTGCGTCTTCCATTGCTTTAACAGAATCAACAGTTTGTGATAAAGGTGATGCTGATGGAACTATAGGATTCTTTAATTTTAATCCCATATATTTTGTTGATAAATCCATTTTCTCTCCAAAATTTTATTAAACTTTTATTAAAGCCGTAAAAAATGCGGCATTATTTTATTCTTGTTTTGATTTAGAATAATCCATTGCAGCAAGTTGTTCGTAATGATTCCATTTTTTATTTACTTCTGCTTGTGCTAATCCAAGTAAATATTTGGTTCTAACTGGATCAATTTTTTGTAACATTTTATACCTGGTTTCTGTGTAAATGAAATCTTCAAGTTTAATTTTTGGAGCTTTTGAATCAAGTTTTAGCGGATTTTTACCTTCTTTAACATTTTCCGGATTATATCTGTATAAGGGCCAATGTCCGCTATCTACTGCCATTTGTTGATGTTCCATACCTTTTGCTAAATCATAACCATGGGCAATACAATGACTGTAAGCAATAATTATGGAAGGTCCATCATAGGCTTCAGCTTCTAAAATAGCTTTCAAAGTTTGAGTATCATTTGCACCCATTGCAATTTGAGCAACATAAACATTACCATATCCCATTGCCATCATTCCTAAATCTTTTTTAGGATTTGGTCTTCCGGCAGCAGCAAATTTTGCAACAGCGCCTAATCCTGTTGCTTTTGACATTTGTCCGCCGGTATTTGAATAAACTTCAGTATCGAGTACTAAAATATTTACATTTTTTCCTTGAGCCAAAACATGATCCAAACCGCCGTAGCCAATATCATAAGCCCATCCGTCACCGCCCATAATCCAGACTGATTTTTTAACTAGATAATCTGCAACCATTAAAAGATTTTGTGCTTCGTCAGAATTTAGTTTATTTAATTTTTCTTTTAATTCAGCAACTCTTAGTCTTTGTTCATAAATATCTGCTTCAGTATTTTGTACTGCATTTAGAATTGAGTTCATTAATTCTGAACCAACTTCATTTTCCAAACCTTTTAATAATTCTTCAGCAAATTCTTTTTGTTTATCAATTGAAAGTCTCATTCCAAATCCAAATTCTGCATTGTCTTCAAAAAGTGAATTTGACCAAGCCGGACCTTTTCCTTCATGATTTATCGCCCAAGGAGTTGTTGGTAAATTTCCTCCATAAATTGAAGAACAACCAGTAGCATTTGCAATAATTGCTCTATCGCCAAACAATTGCGAAACTAATTTAACATATGGAGTTTCACCGCACCCGGCGCATGCTCCGGAATATTCAAAAAGTGGTTGTAATAATTGACTTCCCTTTATTGAACCGACATTTAATTTCGTTCTATCGAATTCTGGGATATTCAAGAAGTAGTCGTAATTAACTCTTTCTTTTTCTCTCAAAGGTATTTGAGCAACCATATTGATTGCTTTTTTTCCGGTTTCTCTCTTGTTTTTTGCCGGACAAACATCAACGCAAAGTGAACAACCCGTACAATCTTCAACTGCAACTTGAATTGTATATGCTAATCCATCATATTCTTTACCTCTTGCAGCTGTCCATTTAAAAGTTTCCGGAGCATTATTTGTTAATGCTTTATCATACGCTTTTATTCTAATTGTAGCATGTGGGCAAACCATAGCGCATTTTCCACATTGGATGCAAACTTCAGAATCCCATTCCGGAACTTCTAAAGCAATATTTCTTTTTTCCCATTGGGTTGTAGCTGACGGGAATGTTCCGTCTAATGGCATTTGACTTACCGGAATTAAATCTCCTTTTCCTTTCATCATCATTGCCAAAGTATTTCTAACATATTCTGGTGCATTATCCGAAACAACCGGAGGCAAAATAATTTTGCTGGTAACTTCAGATGGAATTTCGATTTTATGCAAATGAGCTAAAGTGCTGTCAACAGCTTCGTAATTCTTATTTACAACTATTTCACCTTTTCCGCCATATGTTTTTTTAATGGCATTTTTAATTTGTGCAATTGCTTCATCTTTTGGTAAAACTCCGGAAATTGCAAAGAAGCAAGTCTGCATAATAGTATTAATTCTTGCACCCATTCCGGTTTGTTTTGCAACTGCATATCCGTCAATCACATAAAAATTTAATTGCTTTTCAATTATTTGCAACTGCATTTTTTGAGGAAGTTTATCCCATGTTTCATCTTTTGAATAAGGACTATTTAATAAGAAAGTTCCGCCATCAACAATATTTTCCAATACATCAAAAGTCTCTAACAAATTAAACTGATGAACACCAATAAAATTAGCTGTCTGAATTAAATAAGTTGAATGTATTTCTTTCTTTCCAAATCTTAAATGCGAAACTGTTGTTGAGCCGGATTTTTTCGAATCGTATACAAAATATCCTTGAGCATAATTTTCTGTTTCTTCACCAATAATTTTAATTGAATTTTTATTTGCGCCAACTGTTCCATCAGCTCCTAATCCATAGAATAAAGCTCTTACAACATCTTCTCCTTCCGTTACAAAATTTGGATCATATTCTAAACTTGTAAATGTTACATCGTCATTAATTCCAACTGTAAAATGATTTTTAGGATTTTCTTTTTTCAATTCATCAAAAACTGCCTTAACCATTACCGGAGTAAATTCTTTTGATGATAAACCATATC
>JBGSKB010000115.1:0-9677 GCA_041741395.1 Melioribacteraceae bacterium | reverse complement strand
ATAATTTTTGAAAAAGATTGGAAGGTTCTGAAAGCACTCCAACCATTTTGTCGGTTATACTTAGTTCTTCATCTTCAATAATTTCTTTAATTTGATCATCTTGCTTGTTAAGTTCATCCATATAAATATTCCTTATTTTTTTAAGAGGAATTTTGTTATTTGCTGATTATAAAATAAGAATAAAATACAATTAAGTCTATTTTCGAATAAATTAAAAATAAAAATTCCGCATAATTATTTCACCAATAAAATCAAAAACGGTAAGTTAGTACATTAAATTTTTGAGGAATTATGAAAACCATTATTGAACCTTTTCGCATTAAATCTGTTGAGCCTATAAAGTTTACGACTAAGGAAGAACGAATTAAAATTCTGGAAGAAGCCGGTTACAATCCTTTTTTAATTCATGCTGATAATGTAATTATTGATTTGCTTACGGATAGCGGAACTTCTGCAATGAGCGCTAAACAATGGGCTGGAATTATGGAAGGTGACGAATCTTATGCCGGTTCAAAAAGCTTTTACAAATTTGAATCAGCTGTAAAAAAAATTACCGGACACAAATTTATAATTCCAACTCATCAAGGAAGAGCCTCGGAAAAAATACTTTTTACAATTCTCGGAGGAAGGGGAAAATTTATTCCAAACAACACACATTTTGATACAACTCGCGCAAATGTTGAATTTAGCGGAGCTGAAGCTATTGATCTGCTTAATGAAATTGGAAAACATCCGGAAATTAAAGCTGATTTTAAAGGAAATATGGATGTTGAAAAATTGGAAGAATTTATTCAAAAAGTTGGTCAAGAAAATATTCCACTTGTGATGATTACAATAACAAATAATTCCGGCGGCGGTCAGCCGGTTTCAATGCAAAATATAAAAGAAGTTCGTGCAATTTGTGATAAATATAATTTACCACTTTTTATTGATGCTTGCCGTTTTGCCGAAAATGCTTACTTCATCAAAAAAAGAGAAAAAGGTTATGAGAATAAAAGTGTGTTTGAAATTTCTCAAGAAATTTTTTCATATTCTGATGGCGCAACAATGAGTGCAAAAAAAGATGCGCTTGTAAATATTGGCGGATTTTTATCGTTAAATAATGATGAACTTGCGATGAAATGTAGAAATTTGCTTATTGTTACGGAAGGTTTTCCAACTTACGGTGGTCTTGCCGGGCGTGATTTGGAAGCAGTTGCACAAGGATTGGAAGAAATTGTCGATGAAAATTATCTTCATTATAGAATTAGAAGTACAGAATATTTGGGAGAAAAATTAGTCAATGCCGGAATCCCAATTATTGAACCGCCAGGCGGACATGCAATTTATATTGATGCAAAAAGATTTTTACCGCAAATTCCTCCGCATGAATTTCCGGGGCAATCAATTGTTTGTGAAATTTATATTGAAGGCGGTGTTCGTGGAGTTGAAATAGGAAGTGTAATGTTTGGTAAATATGATGAGAATAGTAAAATAGTTTCTCCACCAATGGAATTAGTGCGTTTAGCAATTCCTCGCAGAGTTTATACTCAAAGTCATATTGATTATGTTGCTGAAGTAATAATTGAAGTTTTTAAAAACCGTGAAAATTTAAAAGGATATAAAATTATTTACCAAGCTCCAATGCTTAGACATTTTACAGCAAGGTTTGAAAAAAAATAAAATAAAAAAGTAATTAGTTGTCATTTGGCTTCGCAGTAATTTACCTCGCTGTGCTCGGTGTCATTAAAAAGGAATTTGAAATGAAATTAGAAGAGTTGCAAGTTTATCAATTATCAATGGAATTGGGAGAAAATGTGTGGAATGTTGTAAAAGATTGGAATTATTTTGAGAAAGATACAATCGGAAAACAATTGATAAGAGCAGCTGATTCTATTGCGGCAAATTTAAGTGAAGGATTTGGTAGATTTCATTTTAAAGAATCAAAAAATTTTGGTTACTATTCACGAGGTTCATTGTATGAAACAAAAACTTGGTTAACAAAATCATTCAATCGAGGTTTAATTTCCGAAGAACAACAAAAAATTTTTACAAAAGAAATTGATATAATTGGTATTAAACTCAACAATTACATAAATTCAATCGGAAGAAAAAATAATGTTTAATTTTATTAGAACTTTTCACTTAACTTCTATTGCGAAATGACAACAAATAACTCAATGACAATAAATGACTTAATGACAATAAATGACCTTTAATGACTTAGTCACCATCAATGAATGTATGCCAATTAATTTACTTTTTATTCAATAATTCTATTTTTATGAAATTAAAAAAAACATTTTCCTTTTCTGATAAAAACCAAATTTGGCGACTACTAATTTCTGATTCAGAAAAGATTTTAATTGAAACACGCGATACAGATAACAAAGAAGTATTTTTTCATTACGTTGATTTGAGTAGTGCAAAAATAATTTTTAAGAATTTTCAGTTGGAAGAAAAATATTGGATCGGTGTTGAAAAAATATATGATGAGAAAATAATTTTTCACCAATATGCAAAACCAAATATGCCTGAACACAAAAAAATTATTGTTTACGATGTTGAAAGTGAAAAAATTCTTTGGCAAAATGATGATTACATTTTCTTAACAATTTTGGATAACCAAGTTTATTCATTCAAAAAAAAATTTGAAGGAAGAGAAATTTTTATTTTGGATTTTCTTACTGGTGAAATAATTCAAGAGCTTGGAAATGATGATGAAAAATCAAAATTAATTTTAGAAAATATTAATATTGAAGATTTTTCAAATTATAAATATCCGGAAACATTTTTTACTGAAGACGAGAAAATAAATGACATTATAAATAAAGAAGTTCAAAATAAAGGAAAGATAAATAATATTGATAAATTACTTTTTGGCAATTTGCTGATGTTTAATTATCACATTAAAAAAGAAAATAATTTTCTTGATAATATGTTTGCAGTTTACAATATTGATAAAAAGAAAAAACTAATTGCAGAAATTTTAAATAAAGATTTAAATTCATTTTCACCAGATTCATTTTTTTGTTACAAAAACAATTTGATTGTTCTTAAAAACAAAAAAGAAATTATTTCGTATAAAATTGTTTAATTATTTTAGGTGGAATTATGGAATTAACTCCACAAGAAAAAAAGATGCTGATTGCTTTAGCGCATTTTTCTATTGAATCTGGTTTCCGACCAACCTCCAAAACACTGCCAACTTCGGAAGAATTCCCAATATTAAAAACAAATGCCGGAGCTTTTGTAACAATTACGATAAATCATAAATTGCGCGGCTGCATAGGTTATATTCAATCTGAAGATGAATTAAGTAAAACGGTTATGGATGCAGCTTATCAAGCCGCTTTTCACGATCCAAGGTTTGAACCGCTAAGTGAAATTGAATTTTCAAAAATTAAGTTAGAAATATCAATTTTATCTGAAGCTTTTCCGCTAAATAATTATGATGAAATTATTTTAGGTAAACACGGATTAATTTTAGAAGAGAATGGAAGGAAAGCATTATTGTTACCACAAGTTCCAATTGAACATAAACTTGATAAAGAGCAATATTTATCGGCACTTTGCAGAAAAGCCGGACTTTCTGAAGAATATTGGAAGGAAAAGAATCTAAATTTAAAAGCATTTACAGCAACAATATTTTCAGAAACAGATGTGGTTATGAAATGAAAATTGTAAGAGAACCAAAAGTTGCGGGAATGTTTTATCCAAACTCCAAAATTGAACTTGAGAAAATGATTCACAATTTTTTTGATAAAGTTGAATTAGAAGCAAAATATGAAAATGTTAGTGGAATAATTTCTCCGCATGCCGGATATATTTATTCGGGGCAAACTGCAGCATTTGGTTACAAAACAATTATTGGGAAAAAATTTAAAAACGTAATTGTAATTTCGCCAAGTCACAGAGAATATTTCCCGGGAATTTCAGTTTATGATGGAGATGCATATAAAACTCCGCTTGGTGAAATTAAAATAAATTCTGAATTAAGAAATCAAATTTTAGATAAAAGTAATTTATTTTTTTCTGGGGACGAAGGTCACAAAGCTGAGCATGCTTTAGAAGTTCAGCTTCCATTTTTGCAAATTGTCTTAGGTGAATTTAAATTAATTCCAATAGTAATTGGTGACCAAAGTAAAATGTTCATAGATGAATTAGCTGAGGTTCTAATCGATTTTATAGATGATGAAACTCTATTTGTTGCAAGTTCAGACTTATCACATTTTTATAATAGAAATAAAGCAAGAATAAAAGATGGATTAGTAGTTGAGCATATAAACAAATTTGAGTTTGATGAACTTCAAATTGATTTAGAAAGAAAAAATTGTGATGCATGCGGAGGCGGACCAATTGTGGCGCTTATGAAAGCACTAAAAAATAAAAATTATACTCACTCAAAAGTTTTAATGCAAACTGATTCTGGTGATGTAACTGGTGACACTTCGGAAGTTGTTGGGTATTTATCTGCGGTGATTTATAACTAAATTGTAAGTTTTATTAATTTCCTTAATTCAAAATCAATCAGACAATAAAATTGATAGTTTATCCATTTATGATTATTTTAAAATTGAATTAAGTTCAAGCAAACAAAGCATATATTTCCAGCATTATAAGATTTTATTAACCCTTCAAAATACTTTTGCCTACATGTAAAAAAATGAAACAATTAAAAAAAAATTCTAATGACAGTTATTTTTTTTAATTGCAATATTTGAATTGAATATAAATAGGATTAACATGGAAAATAAAATTAAAGTTGCTGCAGCTCAGTTAACCCCAGTATTTCTAAACAAAGAAAAAACAGTAGATAAAGCTTGTGATGCAATTTCTGAAGCTGGGAAAAATGGAGCATAATTAATTGTTTTTTCGGAAGCTTTCATCTCTGGTTACCCAGATTGGGTATGGTTATATCCACCATATAAAAATAAAGAATTAGGAGATCTGTATGTTAAACAAGTTGAAAATGCTGTATCAATACCTGATAACACAACAGATAAAATATGTAAGGCAGCAAAATCTGCAAACATAAATGTTGTAATGGGAATGAACGAGCGAAATACTGAAGCTAGTAATGCCAGTTTGTATAATACAATTCTTTTTATTGATGATAGTGGTGAGATACTTGGGAAACACAGGAAATTAATGCCGACAAATTGTGAACGCTTAATTTGGGCGCAAGGAAATGGCAGTACTCTTAAATCTTATAATACTTCTGTTGGAAAACTTAGTGGACTAATTTGTTGGGAAAACTTAATGCCCCTTGTGAGAACTGCAATTTATGAATCTGGAGCCCAAATACTGGCTTCTCCCACTTGGGATAAAGGTGATAGTTGGTTAGGAAGCATGCAGTATATTGCTAGAGAAGGTGGTTTGTTTATTATAAGTAATTGTATGACTTTACATATAAATGATTTACCTGATGAATTAAAAGCAATATATCCCAAAGATAAAAAATGGATTAGTACAGGTCAAAGCTGCATAATAAATCCATCTGGAAAAGTAATTGCAGGACCACTTGATTCCCAAGAAGGAATTATCTATGCAGATCTCGATTTACATGAAATAATTATAGCCAAACGAAGATTTGATGTTGTCGGTCATTATGCAAGACCGGATGTATTTAATTTTTCTGTGAATAAATAATTTTTTTCATTAATGATTTTGAGCTTTTGATTTTCTATACCAAAAAATATTTTCGAATTCATATTTGAGAAGTAGAATAAATTAGCACATTGATTATTTAGTTGTTATTTAAAAAATCACCTATTAAAATTGTACTTTTCATCATCTATAATTTCTGCAAATGGATTTTCACTTTATGTAAATTAAAATTCTCAAAAAATATTATATTTGCACTTCTTACTTTAACAATTTGAGGTTTACAATCGCACAGAACAATAGAAATGACATAATTGAAAAAATTGTTTCACTTGCAAAAAGAAGAGGATTCGTTTTTCAATCAAGTGAAATTTATGGCGGGTTAAACGGCTGTTGGGATTATGGTCCGTTAGGAGTTGAATTGCTAAACAATATCAAATCTGAATGGTGGAAATCTATGACTTACCGCGAAGATGTTGAAGGATTAGATGCTTCAATTTTAATGCATCCAAAAGTTTGGGAAGCTTCCGGACATGTTGAAAATTTTACCGATCCGATGATTGACTGTAAACAATGTAAAGCCAGATTCAGATTGGATACATTGGGCGAAGCAATTGCCGATAAAAAGAAAGAAAAATTATTTGAAGCAATTTTAGAAAAAATTAATCAATCAAAAAGTGAATTAGTTGAAAGTTTAGAATTAATTTTGAATTCTGAAAAAACTTTGGATGAGAAATTTGAGTCATTGTTGAATGATAAAAATATTGCTGATTTATTTTTAGAAGAAATTAATTGTCCGCAATGCGGAAACAAAGGAACATTTACAACTCCGCGAAATTTTAATTTAATGTTTAAAACATTCCTTGGTCCGGTTGAAAAACTAGAAAACGCAATTTACCTAAGACCCGAAACTGCTCAAGGAATTTTTGTAAATTTTCTTAATGTTCAAAGTGCAAGCCGACAAAAACTTCCTTTTGGAATTGCGCAAATTGGCAAAGCTTTCCGAAACGAAATAAATACCAAAAATTTTCTTTTCCGTACACGTGAATTTGAACAAATGGAAATGCAATATTTTGTTAAACCAAGTGAAGACAAAAAAAATTATGACCAATGGAAAATAACTAGAATTGAATGGTTTAAAAAACTAGGAATGACACCGGAAAAATTACGATATCATGATCATCCCGCAAATAAACTTGCACATTATGCAAAAGAAGCTACAGATATTGAATATGAATTCCCATTTGGCTGGGGAGAAATTGAAGGAATCCACAACAGAACAAATTTTGATTTAAGTCAGCATGAAAAATTTTCTGGCAAATCACAAAAGTATTTTGATGAAGAAATAAAAGAAAAATATATACCATTTATAATTGAAACTTCTGCCGGTGCCTCAAGATCTTTTATGGCATTTTTGGTTGATGCATATAACGAAGAAGAAGTAAATGGGGAAACCAGAGTTGTGTTAAAATTCAATCCAAAACTTGCTCCAATTAAAGTCGCAATTCTTCCTTTAGTAAATAAAGACGGAATGCCGGAAATTGCGAGAGAAATTGAAAATGATTTGCGTCCTTTTATGAAAGTATTTTTTGATGATAAAGGTGCAGTTGGAAGAAGATACAGAAGACAAGATGAAGCCGGAACGCCATTCTGCGTTACCGTTGATACGCAAACAATTGAAGATGGAACAGTAACTGTGAGAGATAGAGATTCAATGGCACAAATTAGATTAAATATAAAAGAATTGCTAAAATATTTTATTGAAAAACTTAGATAAAAAATAAAAGCAGAGTAAGATTAAGTTTAAGAATTAAGATTAAAGAAAAGTATTTTATAAAAAATATTGACAGATTTTAAATTTGTGGTTTTGTGAGACATTGATAAAGAGGAAGAATCATTCTTCCTTTTTTTTTTGTTATTTGGATTGAGTAACTTTCTTCAATAAAAAAAATATTTAAACTAAAACTGCTTTAGGAGCAAAATGAAATCAAAAATATTAATTGTTTTTTTATTTACTTCGGTAATTCTTTTTTCACAAGCAAGAAAAATAGAATTTACAGAATATGATCTTGATAACGGACTGCATGTAATTTTACATCAAGATAAGTCAACGCCTATTGTTGCGGTTTCAATAATGTATCACGTTGGTTCTAAAAATGAAGATCCAGAAAGAACCGGATTTGCACACTTTTTTGAACATCTAATGTTTGAAGGTTCCGAAAATATTCCAAGAGGACAATTTGATAAAACTATGGAAAGCGCCGGCGGAACAAATAATGCAAGTACTTCACAAGACAGAACTTACTATTATGAAATTCTTCCGTCAAATCAATTGGAATTAGGTTTGTGGATTGAATCAGAAAGATTGCTGCACGCAAAAATTGACTCAGTTGGAGTTGAAACTCAAAGAAAAGTAGTTAAAGAAGAGAAAAAACAGCGTTATGAAAATCAACCTTATGGAAATGTAATTGAAGAAACTTTTAAACGAGCTTATAAAGTTCATCCATATAAATGGCTGCCGATTGGGTCGGTTCAATATATTGATAAAGCAACAATTCAAGAATTCAGAGATTTTTATAAAACTTTTTATGCGCCGGAAAATGCAACTCTTGTGATCGCCGGAGAAATTGAGATTGAAAAAACAAAAGAATTAATTCACAAATATTTTTCCGGAATACCAAAATCTGGGAAAATAGTTCCACGACCAAATGTTATTGAACCTCCATTGAATGCAGAAACTCGAGATACAGTTTATGATAATATTCAGCTTCCACTTGTTTTACAAGCTTATAGAATTCCGGCACTTGGAACTGAAGATTTTTATTCATTAGAAATGCTTACAACTCTTTTGGCTTCCGGTGAAAGTTCACGTTTGCAAAAAGCTGTAATCGATCAAAAACAGAAAGCTGTAAATATTGGTGCTTTCCCATTTTCACTGGAAGATTCCGGACTTTTTATCACTTTTGGAATCAGTAATATGGGTGTCTCTGCAGATGATTTAGAGGCAGCAATGCAGGAAGAATTGGATAAATCAATAAATGAAAAAATTAGTGAAAACGAATTTCAAAAATTGAGAAATCAAATTGAAAATGATTTTGTAAGCGGAAATTCGACTGTTGAAGGAATTGCTAATAATTTGGCAACTTATAATGTGTTGTATGGAAAAACTGATTTAATAAATTCAGAAATTGAAAACTATATGAAAGTTACAATTGATGACATTCAAAAAGTTGCACAAAAATATCTTAAAAAAGAAAATAGAGTTGTATTGTATTATTTACCCAAAACTGCTCAAAACTAAAAGTTTAAAATGAATTGGAGAAACCTAATATGAAATTAAATTTAATTATAATTTTTTTAATTCTATCTGTTTGTAGCTTATTTGCTCAAGTTGATAGAAGCGTTCAACCTAAACCCGAACCAGCTCCAGAAATAAATTTAGGGGAATACGAATCATTTACGTTGGAAAATGGATTAAAAGTTTTTGTTATTGAAAATCATAAATTGCCAAAAGTAACTTTTAGTTTAATTCTTGATCGCGACCCAATTTTAGAAAAAGAAAATACTGGTTATATTGAATTAGCGGGTCAGCTTTTACGAAGAGGAACATTAACAAAAACTAAAGAAAAAATTGATGAAGAGATTGATTTTATTGGGGCAAATCTTAACACTTCCGGTTCAGGTATTTCTGGCTCTTCTCTAACAAAACATTTTGATAAACTGATGGAAATATTTGCCGATGTACTTTTAAATTCTGATTTCAAACAAGAAGAACTTGATAAATTAAAAAAACAAATGTTATCCGGATTAGCTGCATCAAAAGATGATCCGGAAGCAATTGCTTCAAATTTAAGAACAGTTTTGACTTATGGGGCAGATCATCCTTATGGCGAAGTAATGACCGAAGCAACTGTTAATTCAATTTCTTTGGATTTGTGCAAACAATATTATAGAAATTACTTAAAACCAAATATCGGGTATTTAGCATTTGTCGGTGATATAAATCTAAAAGAAGCAAAAAAAATTGCCGAAAAATATTTGGGTAAATGGAAAAAAGGAGAGATTGAAAATTTAACTTATCCAACTCCAAA
>JBGSKB010000114.1:0-2954 GCA_041741395.1 Melioribacteraceae bacterium | reverse complement strand
CTTTTACCGCAACTGTTGGTGAAGATTTTGTTAATTCGATGGAATATAATTTTTATACAGATGTAAAAAACTTTGGATCGTTAAAATTTCTTTCATCTCCAGTTGGTTGCGATATTTATTTAAATGATAGTCTGCAAAATTTTAAAACCCCAAATTTTTTATACAATCTTATACCAGGACAATACAAAATAAAATACTCGTTTCCTGAACATAGATCAGATAGCACATTAGTATTTGTCTATGCTGGTAAACAATCAGCAGTAAATATGTCACTTGCAGATACATCCGTTTGGGTTACATATAATACTGAAAATTCATTTATTCCAGATAATACAATTAATGATATTTGCATTGATGATGATAATAATATTTGGGTTGGAACCTGGCATAAAGGAATTCTTAGAATCAAAAACGGTGTATGGGAAAGAATAAATGCAGAAAATTCAATTTTACCCGGAAATATAATACACAAAATTAAAAAAGATAAGTCAAATAATATCTGGGTTGCAACTTATACCGGACTAGCAAAAATTACAAATAATATTGTTCAACAGTACACAAAAACAAATTCCTCTTTACCTGATAATTTTATTTCTGATATTGATTTTGATTCTGAAGGGAATATTTGGATTGGAACACAAAATGGTTTGGCAAAATTTGATGGAACCAATAATTGGACAATCTACAAAACAAATAATTCAGATATTCCTGCGAACTTTATTACTTCTGTTTTAGTTGATAAAAAAAATGAAATATGGTTAGGTACAAATTCCTTTAATACTATAAATTTTAATAAAATTAATCTTTGGAAATCATATCAATCTGATAAAAGTACACTTGGTGATATGGTTGATGATTTAATTGTTGACAAAGATAACAACCTTTGGGTTGGCTTAGCAACAAGCATAAAAGATGGTAAATTTGGTGGAGTTTTCATTTTAGAACAAGATACTTTACGTGAATTACAATTCGGTCTTTCTAATAAACATATAAACAGTTTTTATTTAGATGATGAAAATATTGTCTGGGTAGGATCAAGATCAGGAATTATTAAAGCTAAATCTGAAGATGATTTTCAATTAATAACTGCTAATAATACAAAAGGATTACCAATAAATGATATTTTATGTTTTAATAAAGACAGAAATAATAATTTATTGATTGGTACAAATGGCAGAGGTTTAGTAAAATATAAAATGGGGAATGAATAAAATTAACTTTGATAAAGCTTTATATAAAAATCTAAAGTAAATAATAAATTGAGATTTTTTACCTAAAAATTACTTTCACAATTCCTTTACAAAAAAAAAATTAAATTTCTTCAACCACTACTTTTGATCCTTCTTCATTTACAATAATTAAATTTGTACCTTTCGTTATGTAATTACCAAATGTAACAACATCTACGCGTTTATTTTCAATTAGCGCAGTTCCGCTTGGTCTTAAATCTGTTATTGCAATTCCCTTTTTTCCAACTAAATCTTTTACTTTATTTTCAGCAGCATAACCCGATCTTTCATCAATATTTTTATGTAAAATTAAATTTCCCCACATATCAGATTTTGGTAAGAATTTTAAAATTGAAAATATTACAAATATTGTTAAAATTAGTGTCGCAGCAAACTGAATTATTGCTAAAGAAACTATATCCCAATTTAACAATGGGAAATCTGATATTAATCCCAAAAATAAACTTCCAAACATTAAAAAAATTCCTACTATACCAGTTATTCCAAATCCGGGAATTACGAAAATTTCAACTAATAATAAAATTAACCCTATTATAAAAATTATAATTTCAATTATTGACGCTAACTCAAGAATGTATCCAGATCCAAAAAATAATGCTAATGCAATTATAGCCGCAGTTCCGGGTAAACCCCAGCCCGGAGTTTTTATTTCGGTAAATAATCCAACTAAAGCAATCATTAAAAGAATTGAAGTTATAATTGGATTGTTTAAAAATCTTACAAAATCTTCTGCCCAATTACTTTTAAGATTTATTATTTCCGCCTTTTCAAGATTCATTGATTTAAGAACTTCATCAAAATCAGAAATAACAGAATCTGCAATTCCATGTTTTAATGCTTCTTCGGAAGTAAGTGTAATTAATTTTGTGCTATCATCATTTAATTCTGGAATAACAATTGTTTCATCAACCATTCCCTCGGCAATATCAGTTCTTCTTCCCATTCTTTCAGCAGTTGAACGCATTTCTGCTCTCATATAACTTTGAGCTTTTTCCGATTGTTTTTCTCCAGCTTCATCAACAACAGTTGTAGCACCTATTGATGCACCTGGAACCATAATTATTTTTTCACATGATAAAGAAATTAAAGCTCCGGCAGAAATTGCGCGTTTATCAATAAATGCCACCGTTGAAATTTTACTGTTTATTATTGCGTCTTTAATCTGAGTTGCTGCATCAACTCTTCCGCCAAAAGTATTTATTTTAAATATAATAGCTGATGCTGAATTTTTTTCAGCCTCATCCACAACTCTTCTTACAAATGGTGCTAAACCTAAATCAATCATTCCTTCAATTTCTGCAACATAAACTTTTTTTTGAGCTTGATATTCGATTGTAAAAAAAGCTAAAACAAAAAGAATAAACATTACCCTTTTCAATTTATCAACTCCATAAAGAATTTAGTGAAATATATAAAAAAGTTTGAAATGAAATTCAATTAGTATATTGAAGAATGAAACTATTTGGAAAGTGAAACCCAACTTAAAAAGCTGGGTTTTTAAAATTTTAGCTTTCTTTGGAAGCAACTACTTGTCCGATTGCGCTTCTTTCCATCTTAATTTTGATATTATTTCCTACATCAACTAAAACAGTTGTATCTTCAAGACCAGCTACTGTTCCATGAATTCCGCTTCCGGTAATAATTTTATCACCTTTTTTCAAACTGTTTAACAATGCATCGCGCTCTTTAGCTTTTTTCTGTTGA
>JBGSKB010000113.1:0-2811 GCA_041741395.1 Melioribacteraceae bacterium | reverse complement strand
GCAAAAGTAAAAGAAATAATAATGGATAAGTTAGGTGTTGAAGATTCACAAATTACACCAGCTGCTTCTTTTACAAATGATTTAGGTGCTGATTCTTTGGATATTGTTGAATTAGTAATGGGATTCGAATCAGAATTTGATATTTCTATTCCTGATGAAGATGCTGAAAAAATCACAACTGTTGGGGATGCTACAAAATACTTAACAGAAAAAGTTGCAAAATAATTACTACAAAAAATAAAATTTATTCCGCGCAAATCATTATTTACAGGTTTGTTGCGGAATATAATTATTTGTAGCCTTTACTATAATTTAAAATATTTTTAAGGTTTTTTATGATTAAAAGAAGAGTTGTAATTACTGGAATGGGCGCACTAACTCCAATAGGTAATAATCTAAATGAATTTTGGAATGGTTTACTTACTGGAAAAAGTGGAGCAGCATTAATCTCAAAATTTGATACAACTGAATTTGCAACAAAATTTGCATGTGAACTTAAAAATTTTGATGCTTCTAATTTTATTGATGTAAAAGCTTTAAAAAGAATGGATCCATTTACTCATTATGCATTAGTTACTGCTGAAATGGCCATGAATGATTCCGGAATTAATTTAGAGCAAGTAAATAGAGAAAGATTTGGAGTTATTTACGGCAGCGGAATCGGTGGAATGGATACATGGGAAACTCAACATACAAATTATATTGAAGGTGGTCCGAGAAAAATTAGTCCATTCTTTATTCCAATGATGATTTCAGATATTGCTGCTGGACATATATCAATTAAATTTGGTTTGAAAGGTCCAAATTATGCAACAACCTCGGCTTGCGCAACATCTTCACATGCAATTGCAGATGCATTTATGATTATTCAAAGAGGTTCTGCTGATTTAATGGTTTCGGGTGGATCAGAAGCTTCAATTACTCCTATGGCAATTGGAGGATTTAATTCAGCTCGTGCAATTTCTACATGGAATGATAGACCAGAAGCTGCATCAAGACCATTTGATAAAGACCGAAATGGATTTGTTATGGGCGAAGGCTCCGGTTCTTTAATACTTGAAGAATTTGAACATGCTATAAAAAGAGGTGCAAAAATTTATGGCGAAATTATTGGGGTTGGCTTAACTGGTGATGCTTTTCATGTAACTGCTCCACCTCCAGAAGGTGAAGGTGCTTTTAGATCTATGCGAGAAGCTGTTCGAGATGGCGAAATCAATTTAACAGATATTGATTACATCAATGCTCACGGAACATCAACTGAACTAAATGATAAAAATGAATCTCAAGCAATAAAAAATTTATTTGGTGAACATGCTTATAAACTTTTGGTAAGTTCAACAAAATCAATGACTGGACATTTACTTGGTGCTGCTGGAGCAATTGAGAGTATTGCAACTATTTTGGCTTTAAAAGAGGGAATAATTCCTCCAACAATAAATCTTGATGAACCAAGTCCGGAATGTGATTTAAATTATACTCCAAAGGTTGCTGTTGAAAGGGATATAAAATATGCAATTAGCAATACTTTTGGATTTGGCGGACACAATGCTTCGTTACTTTTTAAAAAATATGAAGGGTAATGTTTAAAAAATTCTTCAACCTTTTTAAAAAAAATAAATATGCAAAATCTGACGATTTTGATAAAATTAAAAAGGAAAAAATAATATCCCAAATTCAAAATTTTACTGGTTTAAAACCATCAAAAGAGGAATATTTTTTAAAAGCATTTACTCATCGATCCTTTCTTGAATTAGCTCGCGAAAATATAAAATCAAACGAAAGACTTGAATTTTTAGGTGATGCAATTCTTGGCAAAATTACTGCTGAATTTCTATTCCATTATTTTCCCGATGCAGATGAAGGTTTTCTAACAAAAACAAGATCCCAAATTGTAAACAAAACTTCTCTGGAACTTATTGGCTTTAATCTAAATTTGCAAGATTTAATTTTTCTAAATAACAAATATTTAACAATGGAAAAAAAGAAAATTGGCAATGTTGTTGCCGATTGTCTTGAAGCTTTAATTGGCGCAATATATCTTGAATTTGGTGAAAAAGCTGCTAAGAAATTTGTTGAAGATTTTGTTGTATTGCCTCAAATTAAAAATGGCGACATTAAAGATGATAAAAATTATAAAGGACAATTATTAGAGTATTCGCATGCAAATAAATTAAACCAGCCGGTTTATAAAGTAATAGATCAATCTGGCCCGCAGCATAATAAAGTCTATAAAATTAAAGTAGAAATTGATGAAAATATTTATGGAATTGGAACTGGTCCTAATAAAAAAACTGCAGAACAAGAAGCCGCAAAAGTAGCACTTTCGTTAATTTATGAGAATATAAAAACCAACAAAGATGAATAATCTTAAATTAATTTTAAGAATTTATTCGTATTGAACGCACATTTAATTAAATTTCCTTGCTAAAATTTTTTCCACTTAATACGAGAAAAATTATGAATTTATTTTCAAATTATGATCAATTTGTTAACAGACATATTCCGCATAATGATCAGGAAATTAACGAAATGTTGCAGACAATTGGCGTTTCTTCTGTTGATGAATTAATTGAAAAAACTGTTCCCAATTCTATTAGATTAAAAAAATTACCGAATCTTGATCAACCTTTAACAGAATTTGAACTTTTAAACGAAATGCAGTTACTTGCTTCAAAGAATAAAATATTTAAAAATTATATTGGTCAAGGTTATTACAATACAATTACACCTTCAGTTATAAAAAGAAATATTTTGGAAAATCCGGGTTGGTACACACAATATACTCCGTATCAAGCTGAAATTTCTCAAGGA
>JBGSKB010000112.1:0-38379 GCA_041741395.1 Melioribacteraceae bacterium | reverse complement strand
TAATATTATGAAGCGGAGAATATTTATACAAATTTAAGAACTGTAATGAATCTTCACTAGATCCATATTCCGGAATCCAAGCCCACCCAATTGTAAATTTATGAAATCTTAACATATCCATAACTCCAACTTCTGGAAATGCAACAGCAAATAATTCTGGTCTTTGATTAATTACGGCTCCAATCAATGTTCCTCCATTTGATCCGCCTTGTACAGCAAGTTTTTTTGATGACGTATATTTTTCCTTTATTAAATATTCTGTCGCAGAAATAAAATCATCAAACACATTTTGCTTTTTTTCAAGCATTCCTGCTTTATGCCATTCCTCACCATATTCACCACCGCCTCTTAAACAAGCCATTGCATACACTCCCCCATTTTCTAAAATTGGAACTTGTGTAACCGAAAAATATGGTGTTTCTGAAATATTAAATCCCCCATAAGCATAAAGTAAAGTTGGATTTTCTGAGTTTAATTCTAATCCTTTTTTATGTGTAATGAATAATGGAATTTTTGTGCCGTCTTTGCTGTTATAAAAAATTTGTTTTGTTTCATAATCATCTGGATTAAATTTAACGTTCGATTTTCTGAATAACTCCGACTCATTTTTTTCTATATCATACTTAAAAATTGTAGGTGGATAATTAAACGAAGTAAAAGTGTAGAACAATTCTGTATAATCTTTTTTTCCATCAAAACCATATGCAGTGCCTATTCCGGGTAGCTTGAGTTCATATAATTCTTTTCCTTCAATATCGTGAACAGTAACTTTTGTAGTAGCATCTTTTAAATACTCTGTAAAAAGTTTTCCACCAACAAGTGATACGGATTTTAATACATCTTTTGATTCACCAATAATATTTTTCCAATTTTCTTCATTTGGATTTGATGGATCAACTAATATTAACTTTGAGTGCGGAGCATTTTTATTTGTAACAAATAAAAATTTGTCTTCCAAATTATCAACAGCGCCATACTCTGCATCAAACTTATCAAAGATTAATTTTATTGGTGAATTGGTTTCTAAATTTTTTATATAAATACTGTTTTCACTTGGTGAGCCTTGCCAACCATAAATAATTAAATATTTTTCATCATCAGTTACCGATGCGGAAAATCCTAATTGTGGATTTGTTTTGTCTTCCAAAATTAATTTATCAAGAGTTTGAGTATCTCCTAATTTGTGATAATATAATTTTTGAAATTCATTTTTAGCTTTAAGTTTATCCTTCTCGCTTGGTTCATCATATCTGCTGTAATAAAACCCATCTTTATACCATGCTATACTTGTAAATTTTGCCCACATAATATGATCACTCAAAATTTTTTTTGAATCAATTTCCAAAACATAAATTTCGCGCCAATCTGAACCACCTCTGGAAATTGAATAGCTGCAGTATTTTCCATCATTTGAAAATGTAACATCGCCCAAACTAACAGAGCCGTCATCAGAAAGCTTATTTGGATCAATTAATACTTCGGGTTCCGCATTTAATCCATTTTGAATATAAACTACATATTGTTCTTGCAGTCCATCATTTTTATTGAAAACATAATAATCTTTAACTTTTTGCGGAGCAGAATATTTTTCGAAATCCCATAATTCAGTTAATCTATTTTTCATTTTTTCTCTAAATGGAATTTTCGATAAATAATCTTCTGTAACTTTATTTTGCGATTCTACCCATTTTTGAGTTTCTTCTGATTTATCATCTTCAAGCCAGCGATATGGATCATCAACTTTTGTTCCAAAATAATTATCCACTGTATCTACTTTGGCTGTTTTGGGATACTCAATTTTTATCTTATTTTTAGAACATCCGAACATAATAAATATCAATCCAATATTTATTAAAATTTTGAACATAGTATTCCTCTATTTTTTGATGTTATTTAGTTTTAAAAATAATTCGAAATTCAACCAAATAAAATCTAAATTAAATACCTACAATAAGATCTGTAAATTCCTTATAAGGAATAGACGTAAAATCATATTTGCCAAGTAAAGCATTATGTGCAATAATTTTACTTCTGCACATTTAACTTTAATTTCTTCTAACTACATGAGCAAACTTAGCATTATTGTGATTTTTTTTTGATTCAATATTTTGCTGGAACAAAAGTTTGATCAGAAATAGGTGGTCTAACGTAACCTTTGTCCTTTTGTCTGGCTGGGAGTTTTATCGGTTCCGGTGTTAAATCTCTATAGTCAATTAAACTAAGTAAATGACTTATGCAATTTAATCTGGCTTTCTTTTTATCATCCGCATTTACAACATTCCACGGTGCTTGTTTAATATCAGTGTGCGAAAACATTTCATCTTTTGCTTTTGAATATTCAACCCATTTAGAACGAGATTCCAAATCCATGGGGCTTAATTTCCATCGTTTGGTTCTATCTTGAATTCTATCCTGAAATCTTTTTTCTTGTACTTCATCACTAACAGAAAAATAATATTTAATTAAAATTATTCCTGATCGAACCAGCATTCTTTCAAATTCGGGACAAGATCTTAAAAATTCTTTATGTTCTTCTTCTGTACAAAATTCCATAACTTTTTCAACACCAGCTCGGTTGTACCAGCTTCTATCAAATAAAACTATTTCCCCGGCAGCTGGTAAATGTGGTACATATCTTTGAAAATACCATTGGGTTTTCTCTCTTTCTGTAGGCGTTCCTAAAGCAACAACTCTGCAAATTCTTGGATTAAGACTTTGTGTAATTCTTTTAATTACACCACCTTTTCCGGCAGCATCACGTCCTTCAAATATTATAACTACTTTTAATTTTGTTTCTTTTACCCACTCTTGTAATTTCACAAGTTCTATCTGAAGTCTCTCTAATTCTTTCTCGTAAAATTTTTTTGAAAACTCGTTTTGAGATTCTTTTTGCTCATTAGATTTTTCTTTTTTCTTCTTAGACATTATTACTCCAAATAAAAATGTTTTCCTTTTACAATTTTATAATCGAATAATGAAACTTTTTATTAACGAATTAACAATAATTTTAAAGTTTTTGTGAATGATTCTGAATATAAATGAATAATATAAACTCCACTCGTTTGATTAATTGCATTCCATTCAATAATATAATCTCCAGGCTTTTGTTTTTCGTTTAATAGGGTCGTTATTTCCCTTCCAAGAATATCGTAGATTTTAATTGTAAAGTTGTTTAGTCTTTCTGAATTTGGTATCCTATATTCTATTTTTGTTGATGGATTAAACGGATTTGGATAAGCATTTAATTTTAAAAAATATTTATCATTTTTTTGATTATTTATACTCACAATAAGATTATCTTCCCCAGGTGTTGGTGAATTTGTCACAGACCAATCACCAGAATTATTTTGTCTTGCATAAGATTCATTTACATTTAATTTTGGTAGTGTTACCGAATCAATAATTGTGACTCCATCATTATTTACAATTGCTACAAATTCTCCATCAGCACTTAATTTGAAGTTTGCATGATTTATTCCTTGACTTGAGTCTTCATCACACCAAATTAAAATATGTTGATTTGGTTGAATAACAAAGTTCTCTGGGAATTGCCATTTTGTGAGATTATCAATTTTATCCGTAAGATATTTTCCACTTAAATTTACAGATGTATCTTGGGAATTATAAATTTCAAGCCAATCATCATATTCTGAAAAATTATCTTGTATTGTTGTCGAGTTTGAACTCATCAATTCACTTAGCAATACTTCTTGAGTAACATCACCTGGGGTATTGATTTTAATGGCTTTGCTCGGGTAGCTGATTATTTTTCCACTGCTGTCTTCTACAACAATTTTTAGTTCTCCGCTAAAACTATTTGGTATATTAAATATTTTCCCCTTCCACAAATCATTTTCTTTTATATCAAGCGAACTTAGATTTGGATTGAATTGCATTTCATAAAAATAAGTTTCATCGGTTTTAGTATTAAGTAATTCCGCCTTTACCTTTTTAATTCCATTGCTGCTAAAAACCGAGCAGTTAACATAAATAGTATCAAAAGCTTCAAAATAATTTGCAGTAATATTTATATCATAAATAATTGGGTTTGCATCAACAAAATTAAGCTGATTTTCCAGAGTTGAATTTCTTTTATTAATAAAATCTTTTAAAGAATATTTTGCCGGATCTTTTGAAAAACCATCTGCAAAATAGGAGTTGTTAAAATCTTCAATTGAAAAACCATAATCCTTAACTCTAAAAGTATCTTCAATTGCAAAAGCGGTTATTTTATTTTTTAATTCATCGATATGGCTTATCCACATAGATGTTTGGGTATATTTTTCTTTATAGAATTTAATTAAGTGTGTAAATAAATTCCTAAATTCCGGCGCTTTCAAAAGCCTTGTAATTAAAGGTCTGGGACCATTATTGATTTTAGCAAAAACATAAGGATTTACGGAAGCCCAATCAATATTGAAAAAATCAATCCCAAAAGTGTTATCATAATCATAAGGTATTAAATTAAATTGATCTGTTGAAGGTTGGTGATATAAATAATAATTATTTGTCAGAAACCAATAATCATCCCAGCCTCCGGTTAATATGTTTATTGCAAAATATTGCAAAGTTCCGAGCAAATTTAGTTTTAGAGGAAGTTGTGTTTTAAAAGTTTCATCATCTGAATTATTTATTAAATCAATTAACTCTGCAAGTTTTGAATAGTCATCTTGAGTATTATTTGTGATAAGATCGTAGACTCTATGCTCGCCGGAAGACATTTTATAAGTGTTGGGATTATTATTGATATATTTTAGATCCGAACCATATAAACATTTCCATAAATTTCCGGTGTCATCATCAAAATTTTTTGATAAAAAATTTTCATCAATATGTTCAATGGAAACATACAATCCAAAATATTTTTCATTAATATAAACTGCCGCGTGAGCTGCTCTACTTGACTTAACCTTAATATCGTTAAAAAAATCCCAGCTTAATTTGCTTCTTATAATTGATGGATCATTATGTTCACCATTCAAATTTATTTTTTCTAAAGAGTAAAATTTTCTTCCCTTTTTAAAAGTGTTAAAAGAAAGTTTAAGTGATTTTTTGTTTGATTCTCTGGAAGTATTTCCTCTAATTCTAATTCCCACTGAATCTATTGTTTCATCTAAAATGGCATTTTTAATTTTTATTGAAGCAAGGTGCATGGAATCGCTTTGAGGATTTTCAAACATAAATTGCAAATCATTTTCATCCATTGTTATATTATAAATTGCAACTTCAGTATCGTCATACACTTTCCAGCTTTCATCATTTTGTGAGAATGTAAAAGTTGAAATAGAAATTAATATGAATAGAGACATGAGTAAATTGTTTTTCATGACTATTCCTTTTTGTGATTGATAAAATAATTTAATAAGATTTTGATCTTATAGAAAGGGAAATGAACTAAAAATATTCTTCATCATAGAAAAGATTAACATTTAAAACGCCTTTAACTTTCCTTAATTTTTGGACAAACTCTGTTGTATAATCTTTACTTTTAAATCCGACATAATAAGAAAGTTCAAGTGTTTCTTCTGTACCAACGGCTTTTGCATTTATCAATTTACTTTTTTTGCAGTATTCATCAATTAATTTGTTGTAAGATGAAGAATCATTGCCGTTTGAATTAAATGTAAATTGAAGAAGAAGATCACTTTTTATTGGAGTTGAAAATTTCGATTTTGAAAGAACTAAAGTAATAATTCCAATAAATACAGCACTAAAAATAGCAAACCCATGTTGACCAACACCAACTGCCATACCTATTGCAAGCGAAAAGAAAATATATATAATATCTTGGGTTTCTTTTACAGCCGTTCTAAATCTGATAATTGACATTGCGCCAACCAAGCCAAATGCACGGGCCAAATTATTTCCAATTACCATAATTACAATTGATGTAATTATAACCAATAAAATCAGTGAATTTACAAATGAAGCTTGATAACCGGGACCATTATACGATTTACGATAAAAGACTGAAATAATAATTCCAGCTAATAAACCAACTAATAAATTTAAAAGCATTTCTTTCGGAGTAATTCCAACATTAAAAATATTATTAATATCTTGCAGCATTTCTAAAAAATTCCTTCTTCAACATTCTGATCATAAAATAATGAGTAATTTGATGTACTTAAATTCTTCCGCATTGGGTTAATTCTTTTAGATGAATCAATACAAATTGTATATTTAGAAATTGACCTTCTAATTAAACCAAACTCTTGTACAATATCCTGAAGCCATTTTGGGTAACCGTTACTAAATTTAAGTTCTAATACAAAATGGTTTGGCGAAGCAATTTCTAAATCATCATCTCTATAAAGACTATCAATATTGGGGTTATCATAAAATCTAATACTTTTATCAAAAGTAATTCTTAAGCCGTTATCAAACTTTGACAAAAAAGCCTCGCGCTCATACACAATTAAAATAGTTGGTTTCAATCCACTTCTATAAATGTGATGCAAAAACTTTTCGCCATCATTTATTGAATTTGCATAACCGTTATTTGTTAATGCGTAAGTTTCAATTTCATTTGTGTTTAGTAAATTTTTTAAATTATGGAATAAAACTGGCGATCTATTTTTACCAATAAAATTATCGTACTTATTTTTTATTTCTAAAAAAACTAAATTGTCATCTGCTTTTGTATCGTAACTTCTTATTCGCAATTTTTTTCTGATTTTAATTCCATTAATCTTTTCATGATAATAATCGAAATTAGAAGTGTCAAAGTAAATGCTTCTTACTGTATATTCATTACCATTATTTTCTTTTACAAATTTATCCAGCTCAACAAATGGAAGAATCTTTTTTCTTAAACTATCCAAAAGTTCATTTCTAACTAAAAATTTATATTCTAATCTCATAACTATTTATTTAGATAAAATATAATATAATCCAATAAACTAACCTTGCTGCCGTATATTTTGCATTCAACAATTTCGTTGGAATAAAATATATCCGAAGAACTTTCAAAAACAGTTTTAGCAATTATGAAATGTTCTTCAAAATATATTTTTACTGATTTATCAATTGATTCAATTTTAGCAACAATTGAATTTCCTTTTCGCGGAATTATTTCAACTTCATTTCCAATGTTAAAAGAGTTAGCCATATTCAATTTAATCGGAATCAAAACAGTAAATTTATTTTCGCTGTTGATAATTAACAATGTATCTTGATTGTAAGATTCAGAAATTATTCCGTTAATAGGTGATTTTAAAAGGAAATTATTTGATTTTTCTTGAAGCACCGAAATTTGATTCTCCAGTGATTTTATTTGAGAATTAATTAACTGAATTTCCTCTCTTTTTGTTCCGGTTAAAACTGATCTCAATCTTTCTTCGGCAATGCTGATATTTATTTTGTACAATTCTAGTTTTGCATATTCGGTTTCAAATTCATCTTGTGTAATTAATTGTTTTTCAAATAATTTTTTCTGTCGTTCAAAAAACTTAGTTTGTTCCTCAACTTGTTTTTTTGAGTAAGCTAAATTTCTATTTTCAAGTTCAATAATTGATTCTTTTTCTCCACTTATTCCAATTTGTAGAGATGCTTTTGCGGCTTCCAATTCACCTTTTAATTCAGCAATTTCTTGTTCGTTTAAACTTGAGTAAACAATCCCAATTGTATCATTAATAAAAACATTTTTACCCGGTTTAATATTTTTACTCAGAGAAAACTTTATTAAATCTCCACGGGCAAATTGCGTAATCGAATATTCCTCATTTACACCGTTAACATTATCAACCAAAGTTGTATAAAGTAACCCTTCCAAACCTTTAGAAATTATCCAAACTTTGGATGGTAATAATTTACCCTTTGATGTTACACTTGTTGTAACATTTATGGGAATGGCAAATAAAATAATTGCTAGAAGTACAAGAAGAATTAGAATATAACTATATTTTTTTATCATTAAGTATCATTTAAAAATTCAAAAAAGGAAAAAAATACTTTGAAAATCTACACTTTTTTTGAGTGAAATAAACGGATAAAATTGTACTTTATTTGAACTCGACTCACCTTTTTTGATATTAATTACTAAAATTTGACATTGTCTGTAAACAATAAGTTTAATCGAGAAAAATTCTTAAATTGCCTTTGATATAATCAATCACTTTATAATAATCTAAATAACAGATATGAAATTAATAATTCAACTTAAAAAACTAACTTTTCTATTAATATTTATTTTTCTTGTTGTCAAATGCAGCAATGAGCAAAATGTTAAAGAATCAAAAAAAGAACATATTTCAGAAACTGATAAAATTAAATCCGAAAAAATTAAACTTGATGAAACTGCCGATAGTTTAACTCAGAGTATAGAATTTCTTAATAAACAAAAAAAAATACTCACCAATGATTCAATAATTATTCACAACAATATATATTCGTCAATTAAAAATTCTTTTTTAGATCATGTAATTATTGGCTCGGAAAATTTAAATGAAATTTCTGTGCTTTTTAAAAAATTGGGATTTTCAATTAAGGAAGGAAAAGTTCACAAAAACGGTATTAGAAATAATTTTATTGAGTTTAATGATAATACAGAAATTGAGCTTGTTGAAGTAAATAATCCAACAGAAAATTTTACAAAAGAATATGAAAAAATTATTTCGCAAAATAAATTTGGACTGCAATTTGCTTTGCGAGTAAATGAAATTGAAAACCTTAAAAATAATTTTTCTGTAATTAATTCAAATTTTGTTGAATTACAAAAAGGTAATGATTATTCAACTCTTTCTGCAAAAGGAATAAATTCTGAATTACCGATTTTCTTTATTCAATTTGATAAACTGAATAATTCAAAAACTAATCACATTAACAATACAAAAGGAATTTCTTCGGTTTGGTTTGAAACAAAAAACATTAAAATAACCGCTCGTGAGCTTGTAGATATTGGATTTGAGCCAATTGGAAATTATTATATTCCAAATTTTACTGGAAAAATTGTCGAGTTTAAAAATGCTAATTTTAAAATAGTTTTGATTGAATCGAATAAATATGAAATTTCCGGAATTACAATTTCAGTTGATTCAAAATCTGATTTGTTAAAAATTATAAATGATAATTTCGATAAAACCTTTTTAAATAAAATTTTTGAAAAAGGAAAAAGTATTTTCCTTGCCAAAGAAATTACAAAATCAATTTGGTTGGAATTTGTTGAAAAGTAGAAACGTATAAAGCGTTTTGAAGTTAAGAAGAAAAAGATTTTTAATTCGTGCATTAGTGGCAAAAGTTTTTGCTTCTTAACTTTTTTAATTTTCATTTTTAACTTTTTGTTGCTCTTTTTAACTCTTTCACCAACTCAATTGTTTTTGAAAATTTATCATCATCGTTTGCTAACGATTTCACGATCGCACTTCCGACAATTACACCATCACAAAAAGGAGAGAATTTTTTTATATCTTCTGGTGTAGAAATCCCAAAGCCAATTTGCATTTTGTTGTTTTTAACAATTGAATAAGTTCTCTCTAAATTTCTCAACACATAATCATCAAATTTTTCACGAACTCCGGTAGTTCCCACAACACTAACACAATAGACAAATCCGGAACTTTTTTCATCAATCGTAGAAATTCTCTTTTCACTTGAAGTTGGTGTTGTTAGTAAAATTTTATCAATTCCAATAAAATCATTTTTATAGAAATCATCATATTCTTCAAGCGGAATATCGGGAATAATTATTCCATCAACTTTTGTATCTTGGCAATTTTGTACAAATTTCTTTTTACCAAAAGCCAATACGGGATTGCTTGAACTCATAATCACAATTGGAATTTGCGATTGTTTTCTTAATTCAGAAACTAATTCAAAAGTCGTTAACAAATTAACATTGTTTTTTAATGCAACTGTGTAAGATGATTGAATTACCGGACCATCGGCAAGCGAATCACCAAATGGTAATCCTATTTCAAGAATATCAGCTCCAGCTTGTTCAATCTTCAAAGCTAATTCAACAAATTTTCCCACACTCGGAAAACCAGCAGTTAGGAATATTGTTAAAGCTTTCTCGTTTCTGTTATTTACCTCAACTATTTTTTCTCTAATTTTGCTCATAATATTTTAGCACCAAGTTTATCAATAATTGTATTTAAATCTTTATCACCTCTGCCGCTTACGTTTACAATAATTATTTCATCTTTTTTGGTTTGCGGCATCAAATATTCTAAATACGCAAAGGCATGGGCTGTTTCTAATGCCGGTAAAATTCCCTCAAATTCTGAAACTTTTATTGTTGCCGATAATGCTTCTTCATCGGTGATTGAAAAATACTGAACTCGCTTTTCATCTTTTAGAAAACTATGCTCCGGACCAACTCCCGGATAATCCAATCCAGCAGAAATTGAATGAACCGGCGATATTTGTCCAAACTCATTCTGTAACAAATAAGTTTTCATTCCGTGAAATATTCCTTCAGTTCCCAAAGTTAAAGTTGCACAATGTAAATTTGAATTAATTCCATAACCGCCAGCTTCAATTCCAATTAATTTAGTGTTTTCATCCTCAATAAATTCATGAAATATTCCCATCGCATTTGATCCGCCCCCAACACACGCTAAAACATAATTTGGTAATTTATTTTCTCTTTCCATTATTTGCAGCTTTGTTTCTTTTCCAATAATTGATTGAAAATCTCTTACCAGCATTGGGTAAGGATGAGGTCCAACAACTGAACCAATAATGTAATGAGTGTTTTCTACATTTGCAATCCAATCTCTAATTGCTTCGTTCGTTGCATCTTTTAAAGTTTTACTTCCTGAGCTTACCGGAATTACCGTCGCACCTAACATTTTCATTCGAAAAACATTTAATTTTTGTCGTTCAATATCCTCTTCACCCATATAGACAAAACATTCCAATCCGAATTTTGCGCAAACGGTTGCTGTTGCTACTCCATGCTGTCCAGCGCCGGTTTCTGCAATTATTCTTTTTTTACCAAGATATTTTGCAATTAATATTTGTCCTAAGGCATTATTTAATTTGTGCGCACCGGTATGACATAAATCTTCTCGCTTTAAATAAACTTTTCCTTTTCCAAAATGATTTGTTAATCTTTCAGCAAAAGTTAAAGGAGTTGGTCTGCCATTATAATTTTTTTGTAAATCATCCAACTCATTGATAAACTTTTCATCAGATTTTAATTTGATGTAAGTTTGCTCAAGCTCTTCCAATGCAAATATCAAAGTTTCTGGAACATACTTTCCACCATACTCTCCAAACTTGCCGTCTTTTTTAGGATAATTATATTTAATTGATTGGTACATATTTTCTTCTCAATATTCGTTAAAAATTCTAAAGACAATGAAACACAGATTACACAGAAAAAATGGATTTAACAGTGATAATCAGCTTAATCAGCGTTATCTGTGTTCTATTTCTTTTCTTAATTCATTTAGTTTCCAAAAAAGTTTTATTAGTCTTTCATGATCTTTTTTCCCCGGAAATATTTCTAATGATGACGAAACATCAATTGCGTAAGGATTTATTTTCTTAAATATTTCTTCAAGATTATTTTCAGAAACTCCGCCAGCTAAGATTATTTTTTGTTTTATTTCGAAGGGAATATTTTCCCACTTAAAACTTTCTCCGGTTCCACCAAAATTTTCATCATTATAAGTATCAAGCAAAATATTATGTTGGGAATACTCTGATAAAATATTGTAATCATAATTCTGAGAAACTCGTAAGGCTTTTACAATTGGATAATTTATTTTGTAGATATATTCTAAATTTTCATCTCCATGTAACTGTGCAATATTTAATTTACAACTTTTCATAATTTGATTTACAATATCCGCTTCTTCATTAACAAACACTCCAACTTTAGTTAAAAATGGCGGTAATTTATCAACAATATTTTTTACATTTTCAGGTGAAACAAATCGTTTACTATTTTTATAAAAAATAAAACCAATTGCATCTGCGCCCAAATCTGAAGCTATTTTTGCGTCTTCGTAATTTGTAATTCCACAAATTTTAATTTTCATAATAACACATTTCTTTAAACATCTTTAAATCATTTTCAATTTTTTTTGATTTCATAAAATGTTCACCAGCCAATACAGCATTAGCTTTTATGGATTTTATAAAATTCATATCTTGCTTTTTTGATATTCCGCTTTCCGAAACCAATAAATTTTCTTGCGGAATTAATTTTCCAATATTTTTTGTGGTTTCTAAATCAACTTTAAATGTTTTCAAATCTCTATTATTTACGCCAATTATTTTATTTAGAGAAAATTTTATTTTTTCAATTTCTTCAACCGAATGTAGTTCCAACAAAACTTCTAAATCAATTTCTTCGGCTGCATTTGTCAATTCAGCAATTTGATTTTTTGACAAAACTTCTGCAATCAATAATATTGCATCTGCTCCGTTCGATTTAGCTTCATAGATTTGATATTCATCAATTATAAAATCTTTTCTTAGTAATGGAACAGTTTTAATTTTTGCAATATCTTTTAAGTAAGAAATATTTCCCATGAAAAATTTTTGATCAGTAAGAATTGAAATTGCATCAACTTCGCAATTCATATAAATGTCTGCAATTTGTAAATGATTAAAATCCTCACGAATTATTCCTTTTGACGGACTTGCTTTTTTTATTTCTGCAATTATTGATATTCTATTTTTCTTATTTAACGAATTGAACAAACTCATTTTTTCTTTTTGGAAATATTCAGAATCTTTATATCTGCTTAAAGTAAAATTTTGCTTAAGATATTTTACTTCTTCTCTTTTTACAGAAATTATTTCATCTAGAATTGTCATTTGTATTTTTCACCAAATTCTTTTAATTCATTTAACTTATTTAATGTTGCGCTAGACTTTATTGATTCTTCAGCAATCTGTTTACAATCAAGTAAATTATCCGAAATTCCCGAAGTCTTCAAAGCTAATGCTGCATTGGCAATCACAACATCGTATGCCGGACCGATATTTTTATTCGAAAAAATATCGTAAATAATTTCTGCATTTTCCTTTGCGTTTCCACCTTGAATATTTTCTAAAGTTATTTTTGGGAAGCCAAAGTTTTCATTAGTTAAAGAATAGTAATACATTGAATGATCTTGATTTACTTCATAAACTTTTGTGGAGTCTGTTAAAGTTATTTCATCGTACGAATTATTTGTACACAAAAATGTTACTTTTTCCATCTCCAATAATTTTATTGCTTCGCTCATAAGTTGTGCTGTTTTATCACTGAAAGTTCCAATTAGTTGACGTTTAACTCCAGCTGGATTGGTAAGCGGACCAAGAATATTAAAGATTGATCTAAACTCTAACTCTTTTCTAATTGGCGCAACATGCTTCATTGCCGGATGATAAAGCGGTGCAAACAAAAATGCAATTCCAATTTCATTTAATGCTTTTTCAGATAATTCGGGATTGAGCTGAACATCAACTCCAAGTTCGTGTAAAACATCAGAACTTCCGCTTTTACTTGAGATTGAACGATTTCCATGTTTTGCAACATTCACCCCGGCGCCGGCTACAACAAAAGAAACGGCTGTAGAAATATTAAATGTTCCCGAACCGTCGCCACCGGTTCCACAAACATCTATAACTCTTTCTTTTTCACAACTAATATTTATAACTTTTTCTCGCATTGCCTTTACAAATCCGGCAACTTCTTCCGAGGTTTCGCCCTTTATTTTTAGTGCTGTAAGCAATGATGCAATTTTAGAATTGTTTTCGTTTCCGCTCATTATTGAGTACATAACATTGTATGCTTCTTGAAATGTTAAACTTTCTCCGGCAATAACTTTTTCTAATTGTTCTTTCATAATTCCAACCAATTTTTAATTAAATTTTCTCCCTCGGGAGTTAAGATTGATTCTGGATGAAATTGGATTCCCTCAATTGGATATTTTTTATGACGAACTCCCATAATTATTTCATCTTCTGTAAACGAAGTAATTTCCAAATCTTCAGAAAGTGTTGATCTGTCAATAACCAGTGAGTGGTATCTTCCCGCATCAAAATATTGTGGAATGTTTTTATAAATTGTTTTTCCATCATGCAAAACTTTAGATGTTTTTCCATGCATAAGTTTTGGAGCGTTAGTGATTGTTGATCCAAAACAATAACCTATTCCTTGGTGACAAAGACAAACACCAAGTACGGGAATTGTTTTTCCTAATTCTTGAATAACAGCTAACGAAATATTAGAATCTTCTGGTCTGCCTGGACCTGGAGAAATTAAAATTTTATCTGGATTTAACTTTTTAATTTCATCAATATTTATTTCATCGTTTCGTTTAACATTTATATCGCATGTAAATTTTCCAACAAGCTGTACAAGATTATATGTAAAAGAATCGTAATTATCTATTACTAATATTTTCATCAATTTCCTCTGCAAATTTTAACGCACTTACTAAAACTGCCGATTTATTTTGAATTTCTTTCAATTCTAATTCCGGTTTGCTGTCTGCAACAATACCAGCACCGGCTTGCCAATAAATTATATTTTTATTTGCAAAAAAAGTTCTAATTGCAATACACATATCTAAGTTTCCATTAAAATCAATATATCCCACCGAGCCGGCGTAAGGTCCGCGTCTTACTTTTTCGTAATCATTTATTAGTTGAATTGCTCTAATTTTTGGCGCACCGGAAACTGTTCCAGCTGGAAAACTTGCTTTCAAAGCATCAATACAATTTTTATTATTTCTTAATTTTCCTTCAACACGAGAAACAATATGCATAACATGAGAAAATCTTTGAACTTTTTTCATTTCGGAAACATAAACCGAATTGTGTTCGCAAACTCTTCCAAGATCGTTTCGCGCAAGATCAACAAGCATCGTATGTTCAGCAATTTCTTTTTGATCATTCATTAATTCAACTTCTAACTGTGAATCTTCTTCTTTAGTTTTACCGCGTCTTCGGGTTCCTGCAATTGGCAAAATTGTTGCGTTTCCATCTTTTACTTTTAGCAAATCTTCCGGCGATGTTCCGATAATTGTTAAGTCCTCATTAATTTCCATAAAATACATATATGGAGATGGATTTATAATTCGCAAAGCCCGATAAACATTGAGCAAATCGCCTTCAAACTCTTGGTGAAATCTTTCGGAAATTACAAGTTGGAAAACGTCTCCATTATAAATATTGTTTTTTATTTTTTTAATTATTGATGAAAATTCTTCAAGATTAATTTTCCCTTCAAATTCAGAAATTGCTTTAAATTTATTTTGATAAGAAATTGGCCGAACAATTTTTTTCTTTATTTCGGAAATTCTTAAAATTGCTTCGTCATAAGCTGAATTCGGATTTTGAATTTCATCGGCAAAAACATTTGCTATTAAAATTATTCTATGTTTGTAATGATCAAATGCAATTATTGTATCAAACAATCCTAAAATAGAATTGGGAAAATCTTGAGCAATATTTTGGTTAAATAAAATTGTCGGCTCAATTTTAGAAATTATTTCAAATCCCAAATAACCAACTATTCCCCCAGTAAGATCGGGCAGTTCCTCAATTTGCGGATGATTATATTTTTCAACCAAATTGTGTAAATAATCTAACAGCTCAATTTCTAATATTTTTGATTTTCCATTTTTTGTAATTGTAATATGATTGTTTTCTGATTGTATAATTTCTTTTGGCGAAGTTCCGATGAATGAATATCGGGCTAATCTTCCAATTCCTTCAACGGATTCAAGCAAAAAAGAGAATTTATTTTTTTCTCTAATTTTAATGTACGCTAAAACTGGAGTAAGAAGATCTGCTGTAATAATTTCATAAACGGGAATTACATTATATTTTTTTGATAATTCTTCAAATTCTGCAAATTTCATTTTATACCTAATTGAAATTAACTTATATCGTATTTTTATTTATTATCTTATTCCTACTTTAAATTGTGCTCATAATATCAATCTTATTTTAGAGTGCGATTAAGAAAAACTCATCTATATAACAAAAAACCCTTCTCAGTGATTTACCAAGAAGGGTTTTAAATTCCTAATATATTTCACTGGTTACATAGTATTAGATATGTTCCACCACCAAGACCAGTTATTTGATTTGCAATATGTTAAATTCATTTTGTTCATTATGCTGTGCAAGATAAAATATTTTGAGGGAAAATGTCAATAAGAAAATATTATTTAAAATTCCGATGCATAAATTAAATTATAATTATGCAGTATTCTAATGTTTTTAATTCACCTCTTCATCTTAATCTTGATCTTACTCTTAATTAATATGCTCTTCAATTTCTTTCTTTACAAAATATTAGAAGGTTTTGTTATTGGTAAAATTTAGAAAAATTAATTAACGGGTTAATTTATTTGTTTGAGTTAAGGAAAAGATTTGAAAAAAGATCAAGTGTAAGAGCAAGATTAAGATCAAGAAGTTTGGGTGGAAAAGGGCATAAAAAAAGCGGTTAAGTTTCCCTAACCGCTCGCAAGAATACAAATTATGTTTTAACCAAGATAAACTTTAAGTTTTTTACTTCTTGAAGCATGACGTAATTTTCTTAAAGCTTGCTCTTTAATTTGTCTAACTCTTTCACGAGTTAAGTTTAATATTTCACCAATTTCTTCCAAAGTAGCTGTATATTCAGTATTAAATCCAAAATATAATTTAATTACGGTAGCTTCTTTTTCAGATAATGTAGAAAGCACTCTTTCAATTTCATTTCTTAATGATTCACTCATTAATCTATGATCTGGAGAAGGTTGATCATCGTTTGGCATAATATCTAAAAGACTACTTTTACTATCTTCACTTTGTGAAAATGGAGCATCAACAGAAACTTGTCTTCCAGAATGACGAAGTGTATAAGCAACGTCATCAACATTCATTTCTAATTCTTGAGCAATTTCTTCAACACTTGGTTTTCTTTCAAGTTCTTGTTCAAGCATGCTTGCAGCTTTAGAAATTTTGGACAATTCTCCAACTCTGTTTAGAGGTAAACGAACCATTCTTGATTGATCTGCGATAGCTTGCATAATTGATTGTCGAATCCACCATACGGCATAGGATATAAATTTAAATCCTCTCGTTTCGTCAAATTTCTTTGCAGCTTTAATCAAACCAAGATTGCCTTCGTTAATCAAATCGCTTAGTGGTAATCCTTGATGTTGGTATTGTTTAGCAACACTTACCACAAACCTTAAATTAGCTTTTGTAAGCTTATCTAAAGCAGCTTTATTCCCTTCTCTAATTTTAATTGCCAAATCGATCTCTTCCTCTGGGGTAATAAGATCCACTTTGCCAATTTCTTGGAAATATTTGTCCAACGATTGACTTTCTCTGTTGGTTATTTGTTTAGTGATTTTCAATTAAGGTACTCCGTTAATTTATAGAAATTCTCAAATTAAGACACTGAAACTTATTTGCGAAAAAAATCCAGAGTATATAAGGTTTTTTGACTTTAAAGTCAATACTTTTTTACTACCCTTTGCTTTTTATGCAAAATGATGAAAAAGAAACAAAATTTGGGGGGAAATTTTATTATTTATTCTTTTTTCGATTTTAACAAGAATCATATTTTCTTAATTTATCCCCCTAGTATCGAAAAAAAAATAAAAAAGTTAAGTATATTTAGATCAAGAAGTAATTTTTACAAATTTTTCCTTCTCTTTTTAGGTATATAATAAGCTGTTTTTTTTAATAAAGTTAATGACGAAAAAAACTTTTATCTACCTTTACAATCAAAAAATTAACTTTTTACTAATAATATTATAATAATATGCAAATAACAGAAAAACCAAAGGTCAAATTGAGATCTGAAGCACATGATTATATAAATCTTTTTAAATCATTAGGTGAAAGAGCAGAAAACTTTATGCCCAATGATACTCTAAATCTGCTTAAAAATTTTGTTAGAATTTGCTATGAAGAACCGGTTGATCCCTCAAAACAAAATGCAGAAATTGATAAACTATTATTAGAATTGAAAGAATCAATTCCGGGTTATATTGATGTTTCTTTAATGCTTTTTCCTCACGAAGATTCAAAAGCTTTTCAATATAGAGAAAAAAAACAGAATTTCGAGAATAAATTAAAATATTTTATTGATACGGAAGCTGTTGACTCCAAAACGAAAGAACAGACTTTAAATATTCTAAATTCCCATGATTATTCGGTTGGAACTCCGCCGGTTACAGAATCTCATTTAGATTTAATGTATAAATTTGTTTTAGGTGATGATGTAGCTGAGTTGAGAAAATACAGAGATGTAATTGGAATTGTTGGTGATACTGAAGAAGCTCAATGGAATTATTTTATGGATGTTCTTGAGCAGATGATTATTCAAAGTTCTCACTATACAACTAATGCAGAAAAACAAGATTTTTTAAGTAGAACATTTCTTACGGTTAATTTTAAAGGTTTAGATGGACTTATTAAAACCGTTGTTGGCGGAAGTTCAGATACAGTTGTGGAATTGTTTTCCAATGAAATATTTAATAAAAATGATGTAAAAGTTATTGAGTTTAAAAATCCGGAAGATTTATCTAAGCAAATAGAATTGGACACAACAAGTATTTTCATTGTTAAAATTGAAAATATGAGAAAAAATATTTTCAATAATAAAAAATGGTTTCCATATTTAACAAGAATTGTTTTAGTTGATGATTCACCCGAATCAAAAAGTACAAATACTTCTTTAGTCTTTGCGTTTCATAATAAAATAATAAATACACTAAATAAAGTTCATACAAAAAAACTTGGGGCCTTGGCTAATAGTCAATTAAACCTCCGATTGATTTTGGATAAAGTAAATGATGAAAATTTAGAGAAATTCAGAAATTGCGCTGAACAAAAAATTGCAGATTACAATGAAGAATTAAAGCAATTCAAACTTGAGCAATTAGGTGAAACCGAAAATCATTTGAAGAATTTGTATTTATTTAAATTCAACAATTTTGTTAAACAGATTATTAGAGATAAATATTCACTTACAAAATTAAAAGATTTTATTGTTCTTGTTCAAAATTGCAAAAATCCTAAATCTCTTCAAAAAATTAACAAAGCATTAATTGCCGAGTTTGAATCAAGAACAAAATCTTATTTTTATTCAAATATTGAACAAGTAAATATTGCAACAATTATAGAGGGCGGAGGACGAGGTCAAATTAGAACTTACGGAAATTATCTGCTTCAAAGAAAATTAAAATCTCTCGATCCAAAAGTTATCAGCAAATGCAAAACCATAATTGATATTATTCCAGATAATTATCAGCGAACTTTAAAAAATCATTTCCACAAAAATTTTGGATTGAACTTATTTTTAGAAAAGTATAAAGAATATATTACCAAAGTTCAAAACGAATCAGATAACACCGGAAGATTTTACAATTTATTAATTGATCTTGGAATTAAAGAATCTTACGAAACCAAATCTGAAAGTGAAAAAGAAATTATCAAAGAATTTATTAGCAACTTAAGCAATTTAGAAATTACTTCTGTTGCAGATGATGTTCAGATGATAATTAGAGATATTTTATCCGACCGTGTTTTGATGCCGTACATTTTGTTTAACCAAGAAGCATCTTGGGAATACAAAGATTTATTTCCGGAAGATAGATTTGATATAAATCCATTTGATTTAGAAATTGGTTTAGATGAAAGCGGTAGAATCGATTTTGAAAGACTTTTTCTTAGATTAAATAGAATGAAAAATAACTTCCAGCTATTTGATGATACCGGAAGTTTGTGGGATAGATTTTGTGAAAATTTAACAATAGTAATTAATGATCCATCAAATCCTTCTGGTTACACAGATTTTAACAATGTTTCATTAATAAAACTTTTAAAGTTTTTAAACAATAGTAAAATTACTTTATTATTAGATGAAGCTTACAGCGATTCGGTAAAAATTGAAGACCCGAAAGAACCAAAGTGGAGAACTATTTCCAGATATATTATGAATAATATTTCCGCAATGGGAAATATCAGCGCAGTATCTTCACTTTCAACGACAAAAAATTTAGGTGCAACCGGAAGCAGATTGGGTTCGTTAATTGCAACTCCGGCAAGAAAAGATGTAATTGATTTTGCAAAAGAACAAAACGGAATTGAAAAAGGAAATACAAACTCACTTTACATTCTTGTAAATACTTTAGAAACAGCTCAGCTTGCAAAAAAGATTAAAGACAGAATGGAACGAGAACTTCCCAAAGAAGCTTCACGTTATAAAATTAAAGCAAGAATTGAAAAATATATTACTGATGAAATAGAAAATTTTAACGATAAAAAAGAAATTGCAAATCAAGGAAAATCCGCAAAAAGATTTTCTCCGTTTGAAGGAAGTCCACTGCATTTGTTTTTATTGGATGAACTTACGTCTTTAGATAAACTTGATGTTTTAGATTTGCCGGATGATTTCAAATATAAAGGCGAACCGTTTTTCAGTTATTATCAAAAACATCTTGTAACCGAAATAAATAAATTTAGAGTAAATAAAAATTTTGGCGCAGAATCTATAAAAAGATTAAAAATTGCTAAAGAAGTTGCTTCAAAAATTCTTGATGAACCGGATAATAATTTTGTGGAAGTTCTTCCTTCGGATGGATCTTATTTATTTAACCTAAAATTAACTGATAAATTTTTCTATCAAGATTTAGAAAAATTTACAAAAAGATTAGCTCAAGAACGTGGTATTGCTATAATTCCATATCAAACCGGATTTTTACGTTTTTCAATTGGTGATTATGTTCAAGGTTCAGAAAAAAGTTATGATGTTTTTAAAAAAGAATTTGAAAATGCTTTAAGAATTGTTCTGAAATATTTCAAAATTTTCAAAAACGAAAAAGCGAAACTTGAAAATTCAGAAAAAAGAACTGATGATATTTTAGATGAAATTTTCTCATCGCCAACCGATAAGGATTTTATCAAAAATATCTTAAGCGATTTTGAAATTATTAAGAATATTAAAAAGCAAAAGAAAAACAGTCTCACAATCAGCAATATAATGACGCTCTATCATTCATTTCCAAAAGATTGCGGCGTTACAATTAATTCACTCAATAAATCACAAAATTCTGTTATTGAGTTTTATGAAAATATCGGCGAATGCAGAGATTTAGGAAGCTTTATTAAGAGCAAAGCATTTTCTAAAATTTATGAAAATTTATTACCGCAGATTTACAAATCAATTCCGCAGATAAAAAATTTAGATTTTAATACTGTTATAAATAGATTTGGCAAGCCTACAATACAAAAGTACATTGATAATAAAATGGATTACAAACCAAATTATCATGTGCTTGATGACCCTGATGAAATCATAATAATGAAAGAAATACTTATTGAAATGGAAAGAATTCTTTTTTCAGATTCAAAAGTAAAAATTATGGCTTTAAATGCTTCTGAAGATTTTGCCGGTGATATTGCAAAACTTGAAGGAACAAATATAGTTCTAAGAAAATATATTCGTGAATTACTGCTTCACTTCAACTTGCCGTTTGAGCAAGAATCTATTGAACCAAATTATGAACAGCTATTAAAAACTTCTGTGGAAAAGTTTAATGAAGTTGTGGGATTTTCTGTTCATGAATTTAACCTAAAGCAATACGCAAACATATTTTTGGATAAAATATTTAAGAAATTAGATGATCATATATTTAGCAAAAAATTAGATGGAATAATTCTCAGCACTTTATTGAATAAAATTCTTGTTCCAAATTTAACCATACCTGAACAACTTTTATATTTCTACTTGCTTAAAAAAGATGATAGTTTCTTAAATATACTCAATCAAAAAGTACAATTTCTATCTTCAAAATTAGCGCAAAAAGAAAATGGCGAAGTTAAATTATTTACCGAAGAATTTATTTTTGAAATTATAAATTCAGAAGTAAATGAAATTATAAATGAAATTTACAGATACAAGAATGAGAAAATTACTCAAGAAAAACTTCATCAAGTTTCTCGTGATATAATTTTATTTTTTATAAAAATAATTAATAAAACTCGTTCAACTGAATATTATGATAAATACACTCACATATTAATTAAATTTGTAGAAACCCAATACAGACAGCAGAATTCCAGCATAAATGAAATGATTCAACATGGAATTACACTTCATCAAAATTATGAATTCAGCAATAAAACTCTAAGTTCATTTGATGATGGTTCATTAAAATGGATTGAAGAGGTAATGAAGAAATGCGGAGTTATAGCTTCTGAACAGCCCGTTCAAACTCATACCAGAATTGTTACAGATTCCAAGAAACGTGAATATGCAATGCACAAAGTTGATAGAGAACTCGATATTCAAGAAGAAAGAAAATATGAAGATTTAAATGAGTACATCAAAAATTTAGATACAAAACCATCTGCAGTTTTTTTCAAACATCGTTTATCAAAATTTGTTAAAAATATGGATGCCGATGATTATAGATGCAAAATTATTAAGCACGGTTTGGTAAAGGTTTTATACATAATTCAAAAATCTTATATAAAATATTTAACCGATAATCACAGATTAATTTCAGCTGATGAAGTTAGTTTAAATGATTTAAAAGATTTTATTCCCGATGTAATTTTATTTTATGGTGCACCGGAAAAAGTAATTTCTTATCCGCAAATTGGTTACTTCAACATTAAAGGTCCAAATGGAAATATCAAAACTTTAGTAACACCATTAAAGATGAAAACCGATTATTTCGGTAACATCAAAAAACCTTGGCTTACAATGATGAACGAGAAAGTTAAAGAAATGGGTGGAATGCCGATTCATGGTTCATTATTTGCCATTGAAGAAGAAGACGGAAGTATATTTGTAATTCAAGTTGATGGCGATAGCGGAGTTGGAAAATCTGAAATGCTTGCCGCCATGATGTTGAAATGGCTTAAAAAAGATTTACCCGGAATTAGATCTATAAAATTAATTGCCGGAGATATGTTTTATGTATTTCCGGATGCCGAAGGTAACTTATATGGAATTGGAACTGAAGAAGGTGATTTTTCTCGCGTAACGGATTTTGATCCCGATTTTATTAAATATTACAACTCACTTTTTGAAAGTGCCGCAGATAGTAATGTTGAAGATTTAAATTCTAGAAGTACAATTAGCGGTTTGTGCGATATAAAAATGCCGTATAAAATTGATATTATGTTAACAGCCAGTAACTTCGGCAGACAAGAAGCCGGAATTACAGTTTATAAAAATCCGGAAAACTTTTTACTCTATCGCGATTCCCATGGCGAAAGAAAAGAGAAAGCAACAAGTTCAGATAATCCGAATTTCCAAAGAACTTTACTTAGATACACAAATGATAAAAATGTTGTTGAAATAATGGACAAACACGGCAATTATCTTGATGATGTTCTTGATTGGGAACTTGATGAATTTACCGGAAAATATTATTTGTGTTCTTCATACAAACTAATTGATAAAATTGATATTGAAGAAGTTGTAAATAAAATTTTTGATAAAAAGATTTTCAAACACACCGATGGAATTAAATATAAAATTGATTCGGTAAAGTTTGATATAATTAAAAATAGATTTATTGCAAACTGTATTGATTCAAAATCTGAAGAATCTTCAATTAAGGAAATTTTGGTTGATAGAACAATTTTCAGCAGTTTCTTTAATTCATTGGCAAGCACTCCGGCTGGACAGCCTTTTGTTGCTGAAGAAAGTCAGTATGAAATGAAAAAACATTTAGTAAATATTTTAAAAGGCGGTGAAAAAGAAAAAGGTGCCGGCAGACATATTCAATTTGGAATATTATCAACTGACCTTGGAAGAAAAGGAAAAGAAATTTCCGGTCCGCAAGCCGCCGCACAAGATATGGTAAAAATGATTCAAGAAGTTAGGATTTCTAAACCGGAAATAAATAAGAATAAAAATTATATTAGAAATATTGTTAAGGAAAAATATCCGCATATATTTTCTGATGAAAAACAAAATGCTGAAGTTAACAGATATAACTTTTTCTTATTCCAATTAGAACAAATGCGTAAGGCAGAGTTTGTAAGAATTGATAATGAAAAAGTGAGTGTTGATTTAACATCAATTAAAGGTTTTGGTCCGGTTGAAAAGAAAAAGGAATTCAGTCCGCTTTTAGTTACACCAAATATTAATGTTGAATTAAGCGGATATACAGAAACTTACGAACAGCTTATGGATCTTCCGAACAATGAAAGTTTTGCAGATGAGTTTTATAAAGATTGCGATAAACTTTACATTGCAAACGGATATAGTAAATCGACCATTGAAAACAATATGATACTTCAATTGCTTTTTATGAATGGTTATATAAATTTGGAAGATATTACTCGAGGAAGAATTACTGAAAAAGTAAACAGAGAAACTTTAGCCGCTGCTAAATTTGCTGTTGTTAAAAAACTGAAAGAAAAGATTAAAAAATAAAAAGTGTAAAATAAACATGCCGTATTTTTGAAATATGGCATGTTTGAAATTTCTATTCAATCTTTAACATTTTTCTTACAAGCGGTGTCAATCCGCTAAACATATACTCAACTGCAATAACCATTACTATCAATCCCATTATTCTCATTAAGACTTTATTTCCCGTTTCGCCAAGAAATTCCATTAACTTTCTTCCTGTTAATAATGATACTAGCATTATAGTCATCAATAAAAATATTACAGAAAACAAAATAACTTTTTGTGAAATTTCTACCGCATCATTAAACAAAAATATTGAAACAGTAATTGCTCCCGGTCCGGTAATTAATGGAATTCCAAGCGGACTAATTGCAATATCCTTAGCATCTTCAAAATGTTCATCTTCTCGTGATTTAGTTCTATTCAATCTTGCTTGTAACATATCATAACCGGCAATAAAAAAAATAATGCCGCCAACAATTCTTAAACTATGAATTGTAATCGCAAAAAAATCAAAGATAAATTTACCAGCTATTGCAAAAAGCACTAAAATTATAAATGCTGTTAAAACTGCCTTGTACGCTACTTTTTTTGCAACTTTGGGATCCAAGTGAGAAGTTAAGGAAATATATACTGGTATTACTCCAAGTGGATTCATCATTGTAAACAAAGAAGTAAAAGCAATTACGGTAAATTCAAGCAAAGAATTCATCTTATCGCCTAATTTTTATTAAGTAATTATATTTTAGTTGAATCAATTCCCAAGCATTCAAAATATGTTTTTCTTCAGTTCTTATTCCGCCAATTGTTATTCGTATCGTAAATTTTCCGTTAAGTTTTGTGTGACTTAAAAATAACTTACCAGAATTATTAATTTCATCCATCAATGTTTTATTGAAATCATTTAATTCTTCTTCATTCATTTTTTTATTTGGAACAGCTCTAAAACATATTGTACTTAATGGAGTTGGTGCTAATCTTTCAAAGTTTGGATGTCGATCAATAAAATCAGCAAAAAGTTCACCTAATCTTAAATGTTCACGCAAAATATTTTGTAATCCTTCAACTCCAAAGTAGCGAATTAAAAACCACAATTTTAAGGAACGGAATTTTCTCCCAAGCTGAATTCCATAATCCATATAATTTATAACTTTAGATTCTTCATCCGTCTTTAAATATTCTGGAATAATTGAAAATGCTTTTTTTATTACTTCTGGTTTTTGAGTAAATAATACGCTTAAATCAATTGGGACAAAAAGCCATTTATGCGGATTTACAACCATAGAATCTGCATCTTCAATTCCGCTTAAAATTGATCTTATCTCGGGAATTATTGCTGCGGATCCGGCATGTGCAGCATCAACATGAAGCCACAATTTATTTTTTTTTGCAATTTGAGAAATTACATCAACCGGATCAATACTTGTTGTTGATGTAGTCCCAACTGTTGCAATAATGCAAAATGGCAAAAAATCATTTTTGAAATCTTTAATAATTTCTTCTTCAAGCTCTGAAGTAATCATTCTAAATTGATCATCGGTTTTAATTTTAACAACAGCAGAAAGTGGTAACCCTAAAGTAATAACTCCTTTTTCAATTGAAGAATGAGCGTGTTCTGAACAATAAAGTCGAAGTTTTGTGATATCATAATTTTGATATGTTGATTTTGCTTGTTCGCGTGCTGCCGCAATTGCATGCATTGAACTAACTGAAGCCAAATCGTAAATAATTCCAAAAAACTTTTTCGGTAATTGTAACATCTGACGAAACCAATCTAATACAACTTCTTCTAATTCTGTTGAAGCTGGAGCGGTTTTCCAAATCATTCCGTTAATGTTAAAAGCTGAACTTAAGAAATCACCTAATATTGCTGGGGTTGAGGCAGTCGAGTTAAAATATGCCATAAAATTTGGATGATTCCAATGCGTCATTCCGGGCATAATAATTTCGTTTACATCATTTAAAATACTTTCCATCTTTTCCCCTTTTTGCGGAGGAGTTTGAGGTAATTTTTCTTTCACATCACCGGGTTGAATTTGAGCAAGTACCGATTTTTCCTCAATATTCTCTATGTAATCTGCAATAAAATCAATTAATTCGTGACCATATTTTCTAAACTCTTCAATAGGCATATCTTTCGTTTCTGAAAACATAAAATTCTCTTTATTTTTAAACAATTATTAAATTCGTTTTACAAATTATAAATAAACGAGAAAGTTATGAAATTAAAATTATATCAAGTTGATGCTTTTAGCAGTGAAGTTTTTAAAAGAATTTCTACTTCTGTTATTGTGTTATCATAAAATAATTATTCATAATCGCAAACTTTTTTTATCACTTTTACTTAAATCTATTATTAAAAATTATTTACTTAGATTTTTCTTGTAATTGTATTATAAAACACTAAAATTTACAATTAAACTTATTATATTAAAAATAACTTAAATTTATTAACTATAATTTTTAATTACAATTTGTAAATGGAGGTTAAATGATACCTTTTAGATTTATTAAGAATATTCTATATGTTGTTTCTTTGTTTTTTGTTTTTTTTAATACTTCAGCAAAAGCTCAAACTTATACGGGTGATGTAAAACTTACTTCGCAAGCTGAAATTAATACTTTTGGTGCGAATAATTTTACCTCAATATCTGGTAATCTCATAATCCAAGATATCTCAGGAGATATTACAGATTTAACCCCTCTGTCTTCTATTACATCCGTTGGGGGATCGTTTGATGTTGCGGAACATTCTTTGCTTACAAATTTAAATGGATTAAATAACATTACAAATGTGGGGGGGAATTTCACTGTAATAAGCAATTCGTTAATAACAAGTTTAGATGAATTAAGTAATATTGCTTCTGTTGGTGGATATATTGAAGTAATTAATAATAATTTACTTACTAATATAGATGGATTAAGTAAAATTACACATGTAAGTAAATATCTTATGATTAATGATAATTCTTCTCTCACAAATTTAAAGGGATTAAAAAGTATTACTTCTATTGATTGGGACCTGGTATTACAATCTAATCCTAAACTTACAAATGTGGACGGATTACGCAATCTTACATCTCTCGGAGGTCATCTATTCATTGTTTCTAATTCCTCACTTACAAATTTAAATGGATTAAGTGGAATAACCTCAGTTAAAAATGATATTATTATTCAGGGAAATTCAGCATTAACTAATGTGGATGGTTTAGTAAATATAACCACTTTCAATAGCAGTATAGCTATTGGTGACAATGAAGTACTCAATAATATTAACGGACTTAAAAATATTAAATCTGTGATAAATATAGAAATTGGTCTCAATCCATTACTTGTTAATTTAGATGCTCTCACAAACTTAAAAAGTGCTTCTGCTTTAATAATTAGTAATAATTCCTCACTTACAAATCTTGATGGACTAATTGGTCTTACGTCTTTTGTAAATGGTATTGGTATTATATTATATCAAAATGTTTCTCTTAAAAGTATTTTGGGATTAAAAAATATCACATCTGCTTTAGGTATAAATATTTTTGGTAATTCATCATTAAAAAATTTAGATGGACTAGATAATATTATATCAGTTGACCAAAATTTTTTAGATATAAGTAATAATATTTCATTAGAAAATGTTGATGGCTTAAAAAATCTTAAATCTGCGAGAACTTTAATGATTACAAACAATCCTAAGCTTGCTAACTTAGATGGATTGGCAAACTTAACTTATATTGGTAGTTCCTTAAGGATCAAAAATAATATCTCACTTACTAGTTTTTGTGGTCTTTTTCCTCTATTTGATAAAGGAATAGTGGTTGATTTTTATGATATATCTGGTAATTTAGTTAATCCAACAAAGCAGCAGATTTTGGCAAATGGACCATGTATACCCCCTTATAAAATAAGTTATGAAATAGTATTACCAAATTGTAATGATCCACATAATCCATTAGTAATAGAAAAAGGTTCTTTTTTTGAGGGGCAAAGCTGTGTATTTCCTTCCTATACACTTCCATCTCCATTTTCTAATTATCAACCATTTTATAATTCTATTGTTGGAACTGAATTTGGAATTCCTTTGGGAAGTTTAAATGAAGACATTAACATTTCTATTAACTTATCAGAAATATGTGATGAAGCTCAAGTTAAAAATCTAGATACACAAGGTATAATAGAGTTATTTTTCTTAAGCATTGAGATAAATGGGTCGGTATCCGGTTCTCATAATCCATTAGAATATTATTACTTTAACAACGGAAAGGAAGCATATATCAAAATACCTATTGTTAACATAACTACTTTATTAGATCTTTTAAATTTCAAAATAGATCAATTAACTCCATTTTTTACTGTTAATGGATTAAATCCAGATTTTGATGGAATAAGAAAAGAAGTTGATGAAAATTATTTTACAATATATGCAAAACATTTTTCGGAAGTAAGGTTAGGGATTATTATTTCACCAACTGATGTAAATAAAACTAACTCAATACAGACAGAATATGAATTGAGACAGAATTATCCAAATCCTTTTAATCCATCAACAGTAATAAGTTACTCAATACCAAAATCTAGTTATGTAAGTTTAACAATATATGATGTATTGGGAAACACTATATCTGTATTAGAAAATGGAAATAAATCTGCCGGTGCTTATTCATACAACTTTAATTCTAGCAAGCTCACAAGCGGAATTTACTTTTATACATTGAAAGCTGGAAATTATACTAATACAAAGAAAATGTTATTGGTGAAATAACGACAAATGTCCTAGTGTAAATAAATAGACAAATTATTATCTTATAAAAGCCCGTTTAACAACGGGCTTTTATTACTTACACAATTATAAAATTCATTTTACAAATTATGAATAAAAGAGAAAGTTATGAAATTAAAACTATACCAAGTTGATGCTTTTACAAGTGAAGTTTTTAAGGGAAATCCCGCTGCAGTTGTACCATTGGATGTTTGGCTGGAAGATTCATTAATGCAAAATATTGCTGCCGAAAATAATTTAGCAGAAACTGCCTTTTTTGTAAATGAAAAAGATGGATATAGAATAAGATGGTTCACTCCGACAAGTGAAGTTGATTTATGCGGACACGCAACTCTTGCATCATCATTTGTAATGTTTAACATTTTAAACTATTCTGAAAATAAAATCGAATTTAATTCTCGAAGTGGAAAATTAATTGTGACAAAAGAAAATGGTTTAATTAATTTAAATTTTCCTTCCAGAAATCCTCAACTAATTGAATCAAACGAAATTTTAATTAACGCTTTAGGTGAAACTCCAAATGAAGTTTATTTTGATAAATCAACAATTTGTGTTTTGGACAGTGAAGACACTGTTAGAAATTTAAATCCAAAAATAAAAGATTTTCTAAAATTAAAAACCCATGGAGTAATTATTACTTCTAAAGGAAATAATGTCGATTTTGTTTCTCGATTTTTCGCACCGGATGTTGGTATAGATGAAGATCCGGTTACCGGTTATGCACACACTTTGTTAATACCATTATGGGCAAAAAAGCTGAACAAAAATAATCTTCATGCTTTACAAGTTTCAAAACGAGGTGGAGAATTATTTTGTGAATTTTTAAGTGACCGCGTTAAAATTTCGGGAAAAGCAGTACTTTATTTGCATGGTGAAATAACAATTTAAAATCTCCAAGAAAAATTAGTGTAAATGTTTGAATAACTTGATTTGCCTTCATAGGTACCTTCAAAACTAAATGAAAGAGCTAAACTTTTATTTATTCGAAAAGAAATATCTGCAGAAAAAATATCTTGCAAGAGTTTACTTTCTGTGCTTATGAATTTATAATTTACATTTCTATAACCCAATGTTCCATATACAGCACCATCTAATAAATCTTTGGAAAGTCTTAATCCAATTATATTTCCGTTTAAATAAGTTGTTTTTAGCCCAAGATAATTTATATTGGCAGAAATATTTAGGTATGGAATTCTAGAATGTGTAACAGAAATTCCAAAATTATTCGATGGTTTGTCATCGTTTTCGCTAAATCTATATCCGGAATTTAAACTAACAAAAATATAATTCACTGGTCTTATGTTTAATCTCAATCTAAAACCTTGTCTAAGCACTGATTCTATAAGCTCATCAGCATAATTTTTAAATGTTTCATAATAAATAACATTTTTCCTGGCATCATAACTTGCTGTTGCGGAAAGCCATCTTGCCGGAGTAAATCTTGCGGAAACATAAAAACTCGTTAATCTAAAATCATTGCTTGCTTTATTATTTTCATTTTTAAATAAATCTACTTCTGTGGATAAAAAAACTCCAAGATTTTTTATAATATTATTCGAATGTTGTAAGTAAAAAAATCTTCTGTCAGTTGTTCCATTATTCATTTGCTGAAATACAGAAAGTGTATTTTGCATTTCACCTTTTCCTAATGAATCAGTTTTGCTTACAAATCCTCCAATTTGCAGAAGATTAATATTATATCCATAATCACTAAAATTTGGTCTTGAACCAATAACTCCGCCTATTGACAGCGACTTAAAATTTGATTCAACTTGCAAACCATCAATCGCTCCAATGTTTGCAATATTAGAATTTATTTTTCTTCCCAAAGTAAACTTTGTTTTTTGCATTTCGTATGAAACTGCAAGATCATAAAGTTTTACTGCATCGCTTAAGTGTGATTTAGTATAGTTCCATTCATCGGCTCTATATCTAAAAGTAATATAATTCGAAAATGAAAATCCGGAGTTATTTATATTGTCTGCGTTTAGTGAAAATGAATATCTCCACTTTTGATAATTTTCACTGCTTGTACTATTTGATAAATTAGAATAACTAGATAAATTAAATTTACCGGAGAAATTATCTTTTTCGGATTTATACTTGCTTGAATTTTCATTTACGTCTGGTTTCACTTCTTCCGATTTTTCGTGTGTTAAAATATTTTTTTCATCATCTTTAATAATTAAAGATTTTTCATTTTCACCTTTCACATAAGCAAAAACTTCAAATCCTTTCTGTAATTTTTCTTTGATAACCGTTGCTGCGCATGATCTTGATGATTTTGAATGAACTATTAATTTGGGAATATTTGTTAATTTATTTTTAATAAATAAAGTATCACCAATATTTATTCCTTCTGTATTTGAAAAACTAACATAAGTAAATTGAGAAGATACATACTCAATTTTTCCGGAAACAACTGTTTTATCTTTTTGCTGTGCTGATAAAACGATAAACGAAAGCAACAATAATATTTTTATATTTTTAATCATGCGTATTTTTATTCAAATCTAAAAAGTTGTTTTTTATTTAAGTTGCTTTCTTTTCCATTTGGATGGCAATCGTAACAAGCATTACTATTATATGAATATCCACTTTCTTCTCTGTGCTTATTATTCATATCGGTTTGATTATGTTCATGACAATCAATACAAGAAAAAACAGAAAAATCATTTTGATTTGTGTGACAATCAGAACAAGAATTCCATTCTCCTTTATGCTCTCCAGAATAAATTGGGAAATACTGACCATCGTGATCGAATGTTGCTGGTTTCCATGCGTTTTGCGAATGACAATCTTCACAGCTTGTTCCAAATCCAGAACTTGAATGTATTGGGTTTGTTGTTGAATTATAATCATTACTATGACAACCATAGCAATCTGGGGGAGTGCTATTATAATTTCCATTATGGCAAGTTGCACAATCATTTGAGATGGTTGAATGTGCGCCTTGTAAAACATAAAAATTATTGTGAATAGCAAAAGTAGCCGGTTGCCAATCTGGATTTGTAGAATGACAATCTATACAATTTGTTGAAAGTCCAAGTGATGTATGACTTGGGTTTGTTGAATTATTAAAACTACTAATATGGCAATCGGCACAAACTGTTGAGGTACCGGAATAACCTGATGAATGACAATCGCTGCAGCTAGCACTTGTGTGAGCTCCAGTCAATGCAAAGTTTGTATTGTTATGATCAAATGTTGTTTCGCTCCAGTTTGTTGTATTATGACATTCCTGACAAACTTGCGGATAATTCTGTGAAATATGTTCGGGTGCCTGGCTATAATCATCTGCATGACAAGTATAACAATCTGCGGATGCATTTGCTGTATTTACAGAATGACAACTTGAACAGTTTGTAGTATTATGTCCGCCAACTAATTCAAATCCTGTTGTTGCATGATTAAAAGTTGAAGGATTCCAAACTGATGTATTATGGCAATCCTCGCACTTATTTGAAATTCCAACTTGAACATGATTTGGATTTACCGAACTATTAAAATTCGTTTCATGACACGCAAAACATTCTGTTGGAGTTCCCACATAACCCTTGGTATGACATGTTGAACAATCAGTATTTACATGCGCACCAGTCAATGCAAAATTTGTATTGTTATGATCAAATGTTGTCTCACTCCAGTTTGTGGTATTATGACATTCTTGACATGTTTTCGGATAATTCTGTGAAACGTGTTCGGGTGCCTGGCTATATTCATCTGCATGACAAGTATAACAATCTGCGGATACATTTGCTGTATTTACAGAATGACAACTTGAACAGTTTGTAATATTATGTCCGCCAACTAATTCAAATCCTGTTGTTGCATGATTAAAAGTTGAAGGATTCCAAACCGATGTATTATGGCAATCCTCGCACTTATTTGAAATTCCTACCTGAACATGATTTGGATCAGTTGAATTATTAAAATTATTTTGATGACAACTCACACATTCAGTAGAAGTATTTAAATATCCGTTTTGATGACAGTCAATACATTCTTGCGAAGTGTGCGCACCGGTTAGTGGAAACTCTGATGCAGCATGATTAAAAGCTCCTTCTTCACTTCCAGTTGGATGACAAGCAAAACATTCAGAGCTAATATATTGATAACCTTGAATTCCGTTATGCTCCTCATCCATTTTTGTTTTTTCATGTTCATGACAATTTATACATTCAAATACTTGGTAATTAGAAGAATTCGTATGGCAATCCGAACATTCATTCCACTCATTATTATGTTTGCCTGAATAAATTGGAAAGAATTGATTATCATGATCAAATGTTGCCGGCTGCCAAGCATTTTGCGAGTGACATGTTTCGCAATCAGTTCCAAATCCAGTTGATTGATGATTTGGGTTGCTGGTATTAGTATAATTATTTGTATGACAATCATAGCATAAATTTTTAGTGTTTGCGTAATCAGCAGAATGACAAGAATTACAATCATTTGCAATAATTGCATGTGCACCGTCCAGTAAATAAAATTCATTGTGAACCGGAAATGAAGCCGGTTGCCAATCTGGATTTGTAGAATGGCATTGCTCGCAATTTTGATCTAATCCAATTTGTTGATGATTTGGATTTACAGAATTTTGAAAATCTTGCAAATGGCAAGAATTGCATTCCATTGATGTTCCTTGATAACCAGAAGAATGACAATCCGAACAAGCAGTTGAAGTATGCGCACCAGTTAAAGGAAAATTTGTTGCAGAATGATTAAATCCGTCATTTTCACTTCCGGTTGGATGACAAGCAAAACATGCATTACTTTCATAAACATATCCATTTATTCCGCTATGTTCTTCATTCATAGAATTCTGATTATGCTCGTGACAAGTGGTACATTCAAATATTTGGTAATTAGAAGAATTCGTATGACAATCAGAACATTCATTCCACTCGCCTTTATGTTCACCAGAATAAATTGGGAAAAATTGATTATCATGATCGAATGTTGCCGGTTCCCAAGCCTTTGTTGTATGACAAGATTCGCAATCGGTTCCAAAACCTGCTGATTGATGAACTGGATTTGTTGCAGAATTATAATCTGATTGATGGCAATCATAACACTGATTTGGAGTATTTATATAGCCTTTTGTATGACATTTTACACAATCATTTTCGATTGTTTTGTGGGCACCGTCTAAAACAAAAAATTTATCGTGTTCTTTAAATAACGCTGGCTGCCAACCTGGATTTGTATTATGGCATTCTAAACAATCGGTCGAAAACCCAGATGCAGTATGGTTTGGATTATTAGTTGAATTAAAATCTTTTTGATGACAAGTTAAACATTCTTGCGATAAACCTTCAAATGTAGTTTGGGCATGACAATCAAAGCAATTACTTATTTTATGTCCGCCAACTAATGGAAAAAAATCATGAGTAACATTTGCTTTATTCCAATCCAAATCACTAACATTATGGCAATCTTCACATTCTTTAGAAAATCCAGCTTCAATATGATTTGGTGCTTGAGCTGATTGGTAATCGCTTAAATGACAATCAACACATTGTGAACCAACAATTTGAAATTGTAATTTATCTACTGATGTATGACAATCTTTGCAATCAGCAATTTTGTGTGCGCCAAGCAATGGAAATCTACTAACATCGTGCATGTCATTAATATTTGTAATAACCCAAGAATTTGAATTATGGCATTGTTCGCAATTTGGTTCAACTGTGCTTTGATGAATATTAGTGTGACAATCAAAACAATTATTTTTTACATCCGCAAACTTTAATGTTGAATGGCATGATTGACAATCCAAAACTTTATGCTGACCAACCAATTCAAAGTTTGTTAGAGCATGATCAAAATCTAATTTCTTTAAATCAACTTTCCAATCATTTGTGGAATGACAAACTGCGCAATCAAAATTAAAATTTTCTCCATGCGGAGTTTGAGAGTATTTTATAGAGAATACAAAAATAAAAAATATTAAGAATGGCAGCTTATACATCTTACATCCTCTATTTTATAATTTGTAAAAGAAACTTCATTTCTAACAATTTGCTTATGACATTTATCGCAACTAACTTTTTGATGTGCTCCATCTAATGCAAATCTTGTTTTGTTATGATCAAATAAAGTCGGCTGCCAATTAAAAGATGTATGACAATTTTGACAAAGTTCTTTTTCATTTTCAATAAACTGACCTTGATGAATATCTTTATGACACGATAAGCAATTTGTTTTAAGCTGAATAAATTTTTGCGAAATTATTTTTGAGTCTTCAATTGCAAAATGGCAATCTCTACAAGATGCAGTTACATGTTTTCCAGTTAATTCAAATTCTGTTGTAGTATGATCAAATTCAATCTCTTTCCAAGTTTTTGTAGAATGACAAAATTCACATTTTTCATTATGGAAATATTTTTCCCCAATTTCATTTCCATGAATATTTGAATGACAAGAAATACATTTTTCTCCTGAAATTTTAAAAATCCAATTTTCATTTTTTAAATGACATGAAAAACATGGCGTTGCAATGTGTGAATTGGTCAATTTGAAATCAGTTTTATCATGCATTTCTAAAGTAAAGTTAGATGGTGAAAATCCAGATTCTGTATGACAAATTTTGCAATCTGTTTGAATATAATTTTTTACAAATTCACCTTTATGATAATCTGTGTGGCAATCATAGCATTTAGAAAATTTTGGTTTACTTGTTAAACTTTCTTTATGACAATTTTCACATTTTACATTTTTGTGTTTTGCAATTAGTGGAAAATTAGTTTTTGAATGATCAAATTTATTTGAAATGTTTACTTCCTTAAATGAATTTGTGCTGTGGCAACTTTTACAATCATTACCAAATTTTCCTTTGTGAAAATCCTCATGGCACGATTTACAACTATTGAATTCTATTTCCGCAAATTTTTGAAATAATTTATTATTTCGTTTTTCTTTAGCATGGCATTTTTCGCAATCAACTTCTTGGTGTTTTCCGGTTAATTTGAATTTTGTATTTTCATGTGAAAATTTTTCTGCGAGTTTAAATTTTTCTTCTGTGTGACATTTTGCGCAATTTTCATCAAGTGTTCCTTGATGAACATCTTCGTGACAATTTTTACAATTTGTACTCAATCCCAGAAAAGTATTTTTCTTTGATCTTAATTTCTTATCATGAATAAATTCCGATTTGTGACAATTATCGCAATCTAATTTTTTATGACTTCCTTTTAACTTAAATCCAGATTCGTTATGATCAAATTTATTTTCATCAAACTTTATGATTTTAAAATTTCTGCCAAAGTGTTCGCCGTGGCAACTCCAGCAATCTTTTGCAGCAACTTTTTTATTTGAATGAAATCCTCTATTCAGATTAATTAAATCTGAAATTTCCGTGTGGCAATCAAGACATTTTGCTTTCGAAACTTGTTTTCCTAAATCATGACATTTTGTACAATTACTCATTCCTTCAAATTCAGTATGAGCTTTTGCTAAATCCCCTGGTGAAATTTGTGCAATGTGAAAATTATTAAGCAAAATTAAAAAAAGAAATATTTGGGGAATTAATGTTTTAATATCGTTTCTCCATACTTCTTAGTTATTTTAATTCCAATTTTCTCTAAGAATTTATTTGGCAATTCACCACCGGCAAAAATGTAAATCAAATCATTTTGTATTGGAATTGTGCTTCCATTTTTAAGTTGAATTTTAATTTCATGTTCAAAAATTTCAGTAAGATTTGATTCATAAATAACATTTATTCTATTTGTTTTGATTGCATTTTCAATTTTCTCAAGGATTTTTGGCTTAAGTCTATTGAACGAAGCAGAACGATAAGAAAGTGTAACTTGATTTGTTCCATCTTCGGCAAGTAATAAAGCTGATTCTATTGCTGAATCACCTCCGCCAACTACAATTACTTTTTGATTTTTTATTAATTCCGGTTCGAGTAATCGATATGCAACCTTATCTAAATTTTCTCCCGGAATTCCTAATTTTCTTGGTGATCCTCTTCTTCCAATTGAAAGCAGAACTTTTAAACATGAGTATTTATCATGATTTGTAATTACTTCAAAATATTGAGAATAAGCAATAATTTCTAATACTTTTTCATTTTCATTAATGGAAATATTATTTTTTTCTAAAACTTCTTTCCAAAGTCCAATTAATTCTGTTTTTGAAGTTTCAAATAATTTCACTTTTCCGTAAAGTGGTAAATTCATCGGTTTTGTCATTACAACTTTTGCTCTTGGAAAAGAAAAAACCGTTCCGCCTAAACTATCTTGTTCAAGTGTTAAAAATTTTAGATTATTATTTGCAGCCGTTAAGGAAGCAGAAATTCCAGCCGGACCAGCACCAACTATAATTACATCATATTTTGTGTTTTTTTCTTTTGGCAGAGTTTTAATAATATTTTCCATTGCTTTTGAGCCTTGTTCAACAGCATTTTTGATTAAACCCATTCCGCCCAATTCACCGGCAATATAAATTCCTTTAATATTTGTTTCATAATTTGGACTGACATGCGGAAGCTCAACACCACGTTTTTCGGTTCCCATTACTAATGAAATTGCTTCAACGGGACAAGCATGAAAGCAAGCTCCGTGTCCTACACATTGAGAAGCATTTATTAATTTTCCTCTGCCATGAACAATTCCTAAGATATCTTTTTCCGGACAAGCGGCAACGCAAGCACCACTTCCAATACAAATATCTTCGTTGATTACCGGATGAAGTGAAATTGGTTCATGAAAACCAAATTCTTTTGCTCTATCAATTTTTAATTTATTAATTTCGGTTTTTGTTTTATGACTTTTATAGTAGGCAAACAAAACTATTGATATTAGAAGAATTACAACAATGGATGATAATAAATATTCTATTAAAACTTCCAAATTCCTTTCCCAACTTTAATAGTTAAATAGGACAATTAGTCAATAAATATGCCATACTTTAGGTTAATAAAACTAAGTAAAATGGCACTTTTATAAAATTGATACTAAAAATTTACATGTAATTAATACATACTGTATTAAAAATCGAATAAATTCACATTAATTTTAGTTAAAAAATCCATCTATAACCAAAAGTAACGGTAACTACTATGTGAACGAACATAATTATCAACATAATTAAGGCAAATGGAAGATGCGCTACATGCCAATATTTAAATAAACTTTGCATTAATCGTAAATAATGAATTTTATTTGAAATGGAAATTTTTTCGTCAACAGTTTTAATTATTTCTTTTCTCTGGTACTTTGAAATGTTGTTTTGTTTCAATTCATTTGAAATATTTCTAATTTTC